>NZ_AUTN01000074.1:0-120915 GCF_000497955.1 Pseudoalteromonas sp. TAE56 | reverse complement strand
CTTTTATACAGTAGTTCGATTGATTGAAGGCTCCTCTATTGAGAGACCGATAACAAGAAAGAACGCTGTATAAACTCCAAGCATTAAACTCGGATAGTCAACGGGGCCTCGAGCCCGAATCGCAAGGCAGAGTCAGCTTATTATGAATACACTCAATAATCAAAATGAAATTAACGTCGGTGTCGATACAGGTAAAACTCAACTCGATATTTACATCCGACCTTTAGATATATATTTCACCGTAGAAAACAATGACGGCGGCATTAAACACGCTATAAAAACACTAAAAAAGCACCCAATAACGCGTGTTACTATTGAAGCAACTGGGCGCCTTGAACACCCCTTTATTATGGCGTGTGCTCAAGCGAATATCCCTTTCGTTGTTGCTAATCCCGTTAATATTAAACGTTTCGCAGGCGCTATTGGCCAAAAAGCAAAAACAGATAAACTTGATGCGCAACTCATCGCTCATTTTGGTGAAGCAATAAAGCCACCACTCTCTTCTTTAAAGCCAGAGCAGATGCGCTTGATGAGTGATTTACTTTCTAGAAGAAGGCAGTTAATGGATATGCAAACGATGGAGAAAAATCGTTCACAAATAATGCCAAAAACAATATCATCACTAATAAAACCTATCCTAACGGCATTAAAAAATCAGATTGAAAAAGTAGATTTGAAACTACAAAAACTCATCAAAGAATGTGACGAATATAAGGTCAAGAATGACATTATTCAAAGTGTGCCTGGCGTTGGGAATGTTGTCGCATTTAACTTACTTAGTGACATGCCTGAGCTTGGGTGTGTAAACAATAAAGAGGCTGCATCACTGGTTGGTGTTGCACCATTTAATCGAGAAAGTGGTGCTTATCAGGGTAAACGGATGATACGAGGTGGACGGCCAAAAATTAGAACCGCAATGTATATGGCAATGATGTCAGCTATCCAATGTAACCCTAAATTTAAAGCTATTTATCATCGGCTAGTCGCGGCAGGGAAACCTAAGAAAGTGGCTATTATTGCCTGTATAAGAAAGCTTATAGTAATCATAAATTCTATGGTGAGGGATGGTGTCATGTGGGATCCTAAAATGGTTTGAAATTAGGAATTGACACCATAGTCACTTGTTATGTTGCTACTGCTCACAACTGCCTTGTATCTTTTGAACTCTAGCCCAAACTTCGTCAGACATTTTATGTTGCCATACGCCCGTCATCATCCAAGCAAAGTTTTCATTAGCAGATGATAAGGTTTCAATTTCTGAAATATATTTATCCCCGTGAAACGCAAGAAGGTGCTCAACAGGACCAGCGGCCATAGTTTCAAGATGGCGAGCGTCATAAGCTAGTTCGAAAGCTTTAATTATAAAACTCCATTGAAACTCATCTGATGCAAGGAAATTCATCATTACAACATCTGAACCTCTTGGAGTATTTTCTTCATCATCGAGATCTATTTCGGCGAACCATTTTTGGATAAATTCACATAATGACTTATCACTAATACCTTTCCACCATTCATCGATAGAGTCATCACTCATACTCAAGACTATCCTTGCAACATAACAATTTAATAGTGCGCTCGTCGCGCATATTTCTACCGACACCACGCTCATTTATCTACTTTATATAGTTTTAACAAATTACCTAAGGCATTACTATCACTAAGTTTTCTAAATTTTTTAGGTAAAGTTAAACGAATCAATATGCGCGCAGCGCTCATTTTCATGAATATATGCGCAAAAAGCAGTTTGACCAATCTATTAACGACGATATTTAGCCAACCTCAATGACCGCTTCTCGCTCATTCTTGTCTGTCAGGTTTCAGGTATTAGCTTCTAGATATCAATAGTTATCTCTGGGCTTAATAGCACTTACTCTAGCTCTGTTTAAGCATCATATTTGTGATGTTTTCTGTAATAGTCCTCACTATGTTTATACCTTTAAATATACTGCTTAACAGGTTTTTAGCGCAATTTAAAATACCGATAAAAGCAGCCGTGCTTACGTTTTATTAAATAAGCTAAATTGTGAAGTGAGTTTTAAATTATTAAAATTTAATGAAGTAGCAATGGTTAGCTTGTAACTTTTTATTTTGAAGGATATTTAATTCTTAAAAGTGCGATGTAAAATCGCACCTACGAATATATCTAAAACTCGGTACTATCTCTTACCAAAAGCTCGGTTCTATCTCTTACTAAAAGCTCGGTTCTATCTCTTACTAAAAACTCGGTTCTATCTCTTACTAAAAACTAAGTACTGTCTCCTGAAAATTACTTTCTAAAAGTCATAAAAAAGCCTAAAAGCGGTTACCCACTTTTAGGCTTAGTAGTTTTTGTATTTAAACATGTATTAAAAATATCTATTTAAAACACTTGTTTCATTTATGCAGCTAAATTAGCTAGCGATCATAATGCTTTTAACATTCACAAATTCGCGCATACCAAAGCCACCGTGCTCTCGGCCATAGCCACTGCCTTTAACACCACCAAACGGTAAGTTAGGCTGTGCTAAACCATAGCCATTAATGTTGATCATACCTGTGTCAAAGTGCTTTTTAGCAAGCTCAATAGCTTTTTTCTCATCTTTAGAGAAAATACCACCGCCTAAACCGTAGCGAGAGTCGTTGGCGATGCGCATTGCGTCGTCGTTGTCTTTCGCTTTTATTAGCGAAGCTACTGGGCCAAATAGTTCGTCATCGTACGCAGGCATGCCAGGCGATAAGTTATCAAGTAGTGTTGGTGGGTAGTAGTAACCTGTTTGCGATGGTATCTCGCCACCCGTTACTATGTTTGCACCTGCTTTAACTGATTCCATTACTTGGTCGTGAATACCGTCGCGTAAATCCTCACGGGCCATTGGACCTAAGTCTGTGTCATCTGCCATTGGGTCGCCCATTTTCATGGCTTCAAACTGCTCTTTAATTTGCGCTTTAAAGTCATCGTAAAGTGACTCAACAACAACATAACGTTTAGCTGAAACACACGTTTCGCCGTTATTGATCATGCGACCTGTTACACAGGTTTTAACTGCAAGCTCTAAATCGGCATCATCGAGTACTAAGTAAGCGTCATTACTACCAAGTTCTAACACTGTCTTTTTAACGTGTTTACCCGCTTCTTCAGCTACTTTTTTACCTGTCGCATCACTACCCGTAAAGGTTACGCCGCTAATTGCTTTGTGTGCAATTAGAGAACTGGCGGTTTTGCCGTCGATAAGTAAATTGTTAAAGCAATACTCTGGGAAACCAGCTTGTTTAAATAGCTCTTCAATTTTTTCAGCCATGCCAAATACGTTACCAGCATGTTTTAATACGGTTGTGTTACCTGCCATGATGTTGGCTGCACTGTAACGAATTACTTGATAAAGCGGGAAGTTCCACGGTTGAATACCTAATAATACGCCCGTTGGTTGGTAGCTAATAATTGCTCGGCCGCCGTCCATATCACGTTCTTCGTCAGCAAGTACTTGTGGGCCGTTTTCGGCGGTGTAACGACAAATAGCTGCACATAGTTCAACTTCTTGAAAGCCTTGCTCGTATACTTTACCCATTTCTTCGGTCATGAGTTTTGCAATAGATTCTTTTTGCTCTTCGAAAAGTGAGGCTAACTTATTAAGATATCTCGCACGTTCAGTGAACGACGTTAAGCGCCATTTTAAGTATGTTTCGTGAGATTTTTCGATTACCTGTTCAGCTTCTTTTTGAGAAAGTAGCGTATAGGTTTCAATGGTTTGCTCAGTTGCCGGATTAATCGTTTTAACTGTGTTACTCATTTCTATCTCCTTACAAATTAATTATCTATAAGGGTGCAAAACAAAAGCCAATATCAAAAAAGCAATGCTAATTAATTTCAAGCTATTGAAATATAAAGTCTATTTCTTATTTTTATTCTATTAATAACTTTTTACTACTGTAAATATATTATCCAAGGCAGTAAAAAGTTCTGATTTATGCAAAAGTTACAAGGGTGATTGCTCATGTTTATTTAACTTATAGAAGTTCTCTAGCAATACGTTTTAATAGGTAGGTTTCTCGTAAAATGGAGAGTCCTTGTTTTTCACTATTAGCAAGTGTGCGCTCGTTATGTGCAATTGCGTCGTTAATATCAACCCATTTAGCGGTCATGCCATTTTGCTGCTCATAATGCTCTAACTGTGCTTTGCCAAACTCGTCGGCAATATTACATACAAAGCAATACGATTTAATATGAATAATATCAAAGTCGTCTTTATACCAAGGGCGATATTCTTCATAGAGTCCAAAGGCTTTAACAACACTTATTTTTTGTGCACCGGTTTCCTCGCTTAGTTCACGCATCAAACCTTGCTCAATACTTTCGCCTTCATCTACTCCACCACCAGGTAAACTGTAGTCTTCATAGCGGTTTGTATACATTAAAAGTATTTTATTATTTTTAATAACAATGGCGCGAGCCGTTAAACGGGTAAATTGACTGCCTTGGTCAATATTAATACCTGAATGTATTAAGGTTTTTAATTGCTGCATTTCGTCTCCTTTTTTAGGTTTTTAATGATAACAGTTGCTACCATTCTATAAATAGAAACGATTTTAATTATTTTTCGTAATTTGTGATCGTTTTTTTTAAGCATACGTAAATATTGAGTTGGTAAAATAGATAGTATTGGATTACTTAACTATTTAAGTAATTAGATTCTAGGTGCGCCTTTAAATTAATATTTAGGATGCGTAGAATAAGAAAAAAAGCATAGGGATTTATCATGTTAGACATACTTTTAGTAGACGATGACGTCGAGTTTAGTGACGTTGTATGCCACATAGTCGAATTCCTCGGCCACAATATAAGCACCGCCACCAGTTTAAAAGAAGCACATCAATGGTTTGAAAATAATACCTTTGACCATGTGCTGCTTGATTTTATGTTACCTGATGGTAGCGGTTTGCACTTACTTGATCACCTAAAAACGATTGGGCAATCTCCAAAAATTACACTTATATCGGGTCATCCTTCAGTTAAGGGCATTTTAGCTGAGATGTGTGAGCCAAATGTAGGGCATTTATTAAAGCCATTACAACGCGAAGATTTAGAACTGGTTTTAAATGGCCCTAAAAAAGCAGTTAAAAAAGCAAAGTCGGGCGGTATAACGCGTCACTTTGGTGGTTTAATTGGCGAATCAGAAGTAATGCACAAGCTTTACAATATGATTGAACGCGTTGCTAAAACAAATGCCAATGTAATGTTGATGGGTGAAAGTGGTGCAGGTAAAGAAGTTGTAGCTCAGGCTATTCATAACGCAAGCCAGTGCGAAGGCCCGTTAGTGGCGAGCAACTGTGGTGCGCTTTCAAAAGAATTAATAGGTAGTGAATTATTTGGCCATGAAAAAGGCGCCTTTACCGGTGCTATAGCCCGCAAAGAAGGTGTATTTGAACAATCAAACAACGGTACTTTGTTTTTAGATGAAGTGACCGAAATGCCAATTGATATGCAGCCAAATTTACTGCGAGTGCTTGAAACTAAAAAAGTAACACGCGTGGGTGGTAACAGAGAAATACCAACCAATTGTCGTGTTATTTCGGCCACTAACCGCTCGCTTACCGATTTAGCGCAAAATAATATTATTCGTGAAGATATTTACTTTAGGTTGGCTGTTTTCCCTATTGATATACCGCCGCTACGCGACAGAAAAGAAGATATTCCTTTATTAGCGAAAGCATTTTTAGATCAGCTTAATGATGAAAATGGCACTGCCTTTAGTTGGACACCCGCACAGCTTAAAGAGTTACAAAGCTATGAATGGCCAGGTAATGTGCGCGAAATTCGCCACGCAATACACCGAGCATTCATTATGAGTGACCCGCAAACTAGCGATATTATTTTACCTGATAACTTAGAGTCGCCGTTTTCACGTGTTAATAACCAAACTGCAGATAAGATAGTATCAGCAGGGCAAACTATTGAAGAAGTTGAAAAAGAGCTTATTCATGCAACGCTTGATAAGGTGCAAGGTAATAAAACGCTTGCTGCACAAATGCTGGGTATTAGTACTAAAACACTTTATAACCGCCTTAATGCATATGGCGGTATTGGCGAATACAAATAGATTTGAGGAAGGGCATGACATCCGATAACCAAACAGAGCAGCTAAACAAGTTAGTTCACGATGCAAGAGCGCCGCTTAATCGTATATCGATGAATGCAGAGCTTATTAAGTTGGTACTCGAAAACGATATGCCAAAAGAAAAAGCGTTAGATGCGCTTGATAAGATTATTAACAACTGTCAACAGTGTAGTGAAAGTTTACAAAAAATAACTGACTCTCAATAAATATTAAGTGTTGTATAAACGCTAATTCGGGAAGCTAAATGAGCAAACAAGAACATCAAGGGAAAGCGAATATTACTTGGGCAGCTTTTATAGTTGTTGTGTTGAGTATTATTGTGGGTAACGCATTTTTAGCATTGAATACGATTCAAGGTTTAACACAAACCCAAAAAAGTTTAGACAACACTAATATGCTGACAACAGCAATTGAGCAACTACATTTGTCAATAGTTCAGGCTGAATCAGGCCAGCGTGGCTATTTATTAACAGAAGAGACTGACTATTTAACGCCTTACTACGATGCTGTTGGGCAAATTGAAGCGCAGACAGATCATGTTAAGTCGTTGCACTCTGAAATTGATGGCCAAGCTGAGCGTATTGCTCAGTTGCTTGTACTTGTCGATAGTAAAATTAAAGAGCTAAAACAAACCGTAAACCTGGCACTTGATGATAGAGAAAGGCGTGCATTGTATGTGTTAAATACACATAAAGGCAGGGAGCTTTATAAGCAAATTAGAGAGTATGTTAATGAAATTCAAGACCGTGAATTACTCTTTAAAGTGAGCCATTTTTCAAAGTTAGCGCAAATTAAGAATGAAGCTAAAATCACGTTTGCTATTACAGCAGTCACAAGCATATTACTTATTATAGGTATGTTTGTAATGACGCGGCTTAATTTAAGAAATGCGGCACGGTATCGCTTTGAGCTTGAAAAACAAAACGAAACATTAGCAACTAAAGTGTCTGAGCGTACACAAGAGCTAACTTTGTATTCTGATGAACTGAGCCGAAGTAACCGAGAGCTTGAGGAGTTTGCTTTTGTTGCAAGCCATGACTTACAAGAGCCTCTTAGGAAAATTCAGGCATTTAGTGACCGACTCGAAACCATGTTTAAAGATGAGCTTGGTGAAAAGGGTATTGATTATATTGGACGCATGAAAAATGCGGCGCAACGCATGTCTAATTTAATAAACGACTTACTAGAGTTTTCACGTATTACCACCCGTGGTAAAGATTTTGATGATACAAATTTAAACGACGTTGTAACCGATATACTCAGTGATTTAGAAATTGCGATAGGCGAGTCTAATACACAAGTTGATGTAGAGGATTTACCAGTTATTCAGGCTGATAAGAGCCAAATGCAGCAGTTGTTTTTAAACTTGTTGTCGAATGCTGTTAAATTTAGACGCCCAGATGTAAGTCCACATATAAAAATTAGTTACCAGCATGAAGACATTTTTAGCGAGGATCATAATGCTAATTTAAGCTTTCAAGTTATTACTATAGAAGATAACGGTATTGGTTTTTCACAAGACTATGCCGATAAAATATTTGTACCGTTTCAACGTTTACATGGCCGCTCACAATATAAAGGTACGGGTATTGGCCTTTCTGTATGTAGGCGTATTGTGGAACGCCATGGCGGAACAATTACAGCCCAAAGTAAAGACGGTGAAGGTGCAACCTTCATTATAAAACTACCTGTGGAAGCTGCGCTTTTCACATTGCAAGGAGAGGCTTAAATGCCCTATTCAAAAGTAAAACCGATTACTATTTTAATGGCAGACGATGATGAAGATGATCGTTTGTTAACACAAGATGCCCTTGCTGAAAGCCGTGTACTTAACGAGCTTCATTTTGTAGAAGACGGCGTTGAGTTACTTGAATATTTAGAACGTAAAGGTAAGTTTGAAGATAAAACAGTGTCGCCGCGACCAGGATTAATATTACTTGATCTAAATATGCCAAGAATGGATGGCCGTGAAGCGCTTGAAGCTATAAAAGGAAATCCTAATTTAAAGGGAATTCCGGTTGTTATTTTAACTACATCTAAGCAAGAAGAAGATATGGTTAAAGGGTATAACTTAGGTGCTGCATCTTATATTACAAAACCAGTGACGTTTGATGGTTTGGTTGATTTGATGAAAACGCTAGGAAAATACTGGGTAGAGTTTGTAGAGCTACCGACAACATTTAACGATTAATGGAGATTGTATGTTAGATAAAGTGACTCAGTTGCTGCTTGTAGAGGACGATGAAGATGATTATATACTCACCTGCGACTATCTGGACCAATTGGATTCACACACGTTTAACATTCAATGGATAAGCTCCCCAGAGCAGGCAATTGCAACGCTTAGTAAAAATGAGCACGACATTTGCCTGCTTGATTACCGCTTGGGTGCATCTAATGGTTTAGATGTATTAAAAGAGGCCATTGCGAATGGCTTTAGCGGCCCAATTATTATGCTTACTGGGCAGTCAAACGATGAGTTAGACTCGGCAGCGCTTGATGCCGGTGCAGTAGATTACTTAATAAAAACAGAAATGAGTTCGAGCCGTTTTGCACGTGCTATTCGTTATGCACTTGCTCGTAAAGATGTTGAAGGCGAGCGAGTTGAACGTTTAAAAGCCGAAGCTGAAAATCGTTCAAAAGACCGCTTTTTAGCTCATTTGAGCCATGAATTAAGAACCCCTCTATCATCTATTTTAGGTTACACCGAATTATTAATGCAGAGCGACTTTAGTCAGCAAGCAGAAAATGAATTGGGTGTTATTTATCGAAATGGTAAACATTTATTGAGCTTGTTAAACGACGTGCTCGATTTATCTAAAATAGCGGCCGATAAACTCGAACTGACCTTAAGCGAAGTTAACCTTGATAGCATGCTTGCCGATGTATACACCTTAATGCGTGTATCGGTGCTTGATAAAGGCCTTACACTGCGTTTTGAATCTCAACAGCCATTGCCCTTAGTTGCACGACTGGATGCAACAAGAGTTCGCCAAATTTTAATAAACTTAATAAACAATGCGGTTAAATTTACCGATAAAGGCGAAATTGTTGTTAATGCGTGGACGCAGTGGGTTGATGATCATGAAATGCTATTTTTTAGCATTAAAGATTCAGGCATGGGCATTGCCCCTGAAAAACAAGAACTAATATTTAAGCCATTTGAGCAGATAGCCGATGTGGAATCACGCTCTGTAGGTGGTGCAGGCCTTGGCTTGGCAATATGTGCTGAGTTGTTAGCGCGTATGCACGGTAATATTAGTTTGCACTCTGAAATTGGCAAGGGTGCTACATTTACGATTTCGGTGTATCCAGGTGATATTAGCGAAGTAGAACGACAAGTACTTAATTTTAGCAGCGTTCCACAACTACAAAGTAAATCGGCCCCATGCAAAGTGCATGGGCGAGTATTAGTAGTTGATGATTTACGTGATTTACGCATGTTAGTAGGGCATATGATCAGTACCTGTGGTGCGCGCGTAGATTACGCCGAACATGGGCAGCAAGCACTTGAAAAAGTACGTATTGCAGATGCGTATAAAGCGCCTTACGATATTATTTTTATTGATATTCATATGCCTGTAATGGGCGGCAAGGAAGCTACCATAGAGCTCAGAAAAATGGGCTACAAAGGCCCAATAATTGCGCTTACGGCAGCTACAATGAAAGGGATACGCGAAGAGCTTGCAGCCCTTGGCTTTAACGATGTAATACCAAAGCCCGTTGATAGCGCTGCTTTATACCAGTGCCTGCAAGATTATTTAGTCGCGCCGGAGCATGCACCGCAAGCTAAAAATATACATTGTAGTAATGGCTTAACCGAGAAAAAACAACGTTTTTTACTGGTAGAAGACGATCACGATGCAGCGCAAATTACGCAGCTACTTTTAGAAAGTTTAGGTGTTGAGACGGTGATTGCGTCAAGTTGCGCGCAATGTTTACAAATACTTAATCACGACCAGCAATTTAATAAAGTATTGCTAGATATGCATTTACCCGATGGACGTGGCACTGATTTAGGCCAGCAAATTAATGAGCGATATCCAGAACTTCGCTTAGTAATTGTAAGTGGTGCAGAGCCAGATCCTAGAGAAATAAAAGATTTAAATATAGACCGAGTTTTACTTAAACCTATTAATTTGAGCTTACTTGAAACGCTTATTAGCTAGGGCCTGTTTATCTTTCGAGGTTAAATTTGCAGCAGTATGTTTGGTATTTAGGCAAGGCAGAGCCTGTGTAGTGTGGTTATTCCCCATAAATAGGCGATAACGTAGCACAAATGCCAAACATGCGCTGCCCGAAGGGTTCTGTCTAGGGGCTATTTACTCTTTGTTGCTCGGTTTTTACTTAGCCCACTAGGTTACAAACCTCGCGCCGCGATTAAATAGCCCCTAGATTGAACGAATTTTAATCCTGAAAGGTCAACAGGTCCAATAACTGAGACATTATTTATATGCATTCAATAAAGTTAGTATCTGAAGAATTAATACCATCAAAAGTAGTGTGTGTTGGCCGTAACTATACCGCACATATTGCAGAGCTAAATAACGAAACGCCAGATCAAATGGTTTTATTTAACAAACCAAATAGCGCAATTACTAATACGTTACTTGCAGCTCATAACGGCGATACGCTGCATTATGAAACCGAGTTATGCTTTGTAATTAAAGATAAAAAATTTGTAGGTGTTGGGTTGGGCTTAGATTTAACTAAGCGCACAGTACAAAGTAAATTAAAAAATAAAGGGCTTCCATGGGAGCGCGCTAAAGCGTTTGATGGCTCTGTTATTTTAAGTGACTTTGTCGAACTAACTGATGCTATGAAACACTTTACGTTTGAACTTAAAATTAATAATGAAGTGATTCAGCGAGGTGATACTCATTTTATGCTACATAATCCTGACTCGATTTTACAAGAGATTAATGAATTTATGAGCCTCGAGGACGGTGATGTAGTAATGACAGGCACACCTTCGGGCGTAGGTGAGGTAACGGCTAAAAGTATTTTTGCTGTTGCACTTTATGCTAATGATCAGTGTTTACTTGAGCATCAGTGGAAAGTAAGTAAAAATTAATGACTTGCTGTTGGTAGTGTTTATCAAAGTCGGTAAAGGTAGTTTTAAGCCAAGTATGCTGACTTTGTTGGTACTCAGGTGATTGTAGTACGTTGTTTTTTAGTGAACGGTTAATTTTTTTGAGCGCTTGCTCTGCAAAATTATTGGGGGCGTTAGCCGCACAGCCTATTGCTCCTCTTATAAATTGAACATCATTTTCTTCTATTGGTACACTCTCTATATTAGTAAATTCGCCTTGCTTATTAAAGTAATCGGCCATAAACGGGTAATCAATTGAATAGTCTAAAAATCCGTGACTCAAACGCGCTATAACAGCCTGACTTTCGTTTTCACTGCTCCAACTTAACGATGACTCTTTATCTCGTTTTGTATTTTCGATAATAGTATTAATTTCAGTTGTAAATTTACGTGCAGCGGCTTNCATATACGTATTGGGGATCAGTTAATAAATTAATAAGATGAATAGGCGAGCCGTGCTTTTTTTCTAATTGTGGCTTTAGCTCTTTTGTCGTGATAATTGAAAATGGAGGATATACCGTTGTTGGATTTGAGTAGTTAAGTAGTTGGTTATTATATTTTTTATAAATAACACATGGGAAACATACGTTTTTTCCTTCATTTAAATATTTATTTATACGCTGCTGAGGGACTATTAAGCGAGTATGTTTTACATCAGTTATGGTTCTGATTAGTTGCTCAGTTAGATTGTCGCAAATTCCACCTTGTGGTGCACTTTCGCTCTTAGCTATATGAAAAGGGGGCGTGTAACTTTGCAGCCAAATAATCTCTTCTAGAGGCTGTACTTTTTGCTCAACGGCATGTGCGTTAAATACAATTAATAAGCAAAATGCATAGTATCCGTTTTTCAGCATTGATAATTATTCGTTGAATTAATAAAACTTAATTAAAGTATAGTGTTGGTTGTTGTAGGGTCAAATATTTTAGTTAAAAGCAGCCTTTATGCAAGGCTGCTTTTTAACTGCTACACGCTTAATAAGGCATTGGATAGTTTTTAAATATAGTATTAATTTCGCTGAGGATTTCGTCACTTAATGTAATGTTAAATGCATCAATATCTTCTTTTAATTGGGCTATGGTTGTTGCACCAATAATTGAAGATGTGACGCCATCTACTTGGTTACACCATGCGAGTGCTAGTTGTGCTGGAGTAATATTGTTTGCATGAGCCAGTTCAACATACTGCTTAGTTGCTTGCTCTGCGTTTGGTGTATCTCTAAAAATACCGTTGCGCTGCATGAAGGTCCAACGAGAGCCTTCTGGGCGAGCACCATTTAGGTATTTACCTGTTAATAAACCGGCGGCTAAAGGTGACCACGGTAAGTAGGCAATATCTTCGTGTACACATTGTTCTATTAAATACGGCCAGTCTTTAGCGTGCGCTAGGCTAAACTCATTTTGAATAGATACCATGCGCGGTAAGTTATGCTCTTTGGCCAAGCTTAAAAACTGGCTTATACCCCATGGCGTATCGTCAGATAAACCACAGTGCTTAATTTTACCTGCTTTAACACATTCATTAAGGCCTTGTAGAATATCAAGCATACTAGCTTGGTGTTCTTGTGTATTTACGTCGGTAAATTTAAGTGTGCCAGGCCATTGTCTGCCAAAGTGTGGAGTAGAGCGATTTGGCCAATGCAGCTGATATAAATCAATGTAGTCGGTTTGAAGACGCTTAAGTGAGTCGTCCACGGCTTCTATTACTGTTTGGCGAGTAATATTACCGCCATCACGTACCCAAGATAATCCATTGCCTGCAATTTTTGTGGCAAGTACTACATCGCCACGCTTTTGCTGATTACGCGATAGCCAGTCGCCAATAATTTCCTCGGTTTTGCCATAGGTCTCTGGAGAAGGAGGCACAGCATACATTTCGGCTGTATCAATAAAGTTTACGCCTTGCTCTAGCGCGTAGGCTATTTGTTCATCAGCATCGCTTTGAGTATTTTGTTTACCCCAAGTCATACTGCCTAAACATACTCTTGAAACGTTAATACCACTGCTGCCAAGTGGGCTGTATTGCATGAGAATTCCTTATTGATCGTCTTGAGAGTAGCTAACTAACGCTGATAAAAGAGGCTCTGCAATTGGCGCTTTTTGGCCTGTTTCAAAATCAAACATAACCACTTTTGAAGTGCCTGTTGTTGTTATAGCGTTTTGCGCGTGACTAAATACGGTGTAATTCATAACAAATCGATCTGTTTTTATATCAGAAATAGTAACGCCGACTGTAAGCGTATCTGGAAAAGTAACTGGGCGTTTATAACGAATGTTGTTTTCGCTTATTACCGGACCTACGCCATTAGAGCTTATTGTATCGAACAGATTTATTTTATTTAAGAAGTCGATTCGGGCTATTTCAAAGTAACGTAAATACACCACATTATTTACGTGTTGTAGTGCATCCATATCAGCCCACGCTACGGTGATGTCGGTATGGATAGGGTGCTGATCTTTAAACGTTTGCATTATTTATTGGCCCTTAATTTTAAAGTATTTAGATTATCAATATGGAGTTGTGAGCTCAAGGTAATTAATAGCATGTTTTTTTATAAGATGATTGTACCTGTTTAATTTTAGGTCTACAGTTAAATTACACAGACAAACACAAACACAAAAACACACACAGAGGTATGTATGCACAATATAATTAATTGGTCTTTAGCTTGTTTGGTTTTTATAGCCTCATTTACCTGCTACGCAATGGGTAATGAATCTGGCGCTATTATTTTGATGTTAGCGGGGTTTTTCTTCGAAGTTATGTTTTGGTTACGTGGCCATAAAGAGCCAGAAGATAATAAGCACTTTTTTTAATCGCTAACTAGGGCCTGTTGACCTTTCAGGATTAAAATTTGTTCAATCTAGGGGCTATTTAATCGCGGCGCGAGGTTTGTGACCTAGTGGGCTAAGTAAAAACCGAGCAACAAAGAGTAAATTGCCCCTAGGCAGAACCCTTCGGGCAGCGTATGTTTGGCATTTGTGCTACGTTATCGCCTATTTATGGGGAATAACCACACTACATAGGCTCTGCCTTGCCTAAATACCAAACATACTGCTGCAAATTTAACCTCGAAAGATAAACAGGCCCTAGGCTTGCTTATCACATTTGATTCTATAATAATGGCTGTATAAATAACCAGTTGTTGTTGTGGTGATGAAGAAGTTTATTCACATAGACATGGATTGCTTTTATGCAGCAGTAGAAATGCGAGATAATCCTAAACTTGCATGTGTACCGCTTGCTATTGGAGGCAATAGCCGACGAGGCGTGCTCTCAACCGCTAACTATATAGCGAGAGAATATGGCGTACGATCGGCTATGTCGAACTATCATGCTAAACAATTATGCCCCGATTTAGTTATTGTTCCTGGGCGCATGGCTGTATACAAAGAAGCTTCAAATCAAATACGCGAAGTATTTAGCCGCTATACAGACTTAATAGAGCCTCTCTCCCTTGACGAAGCCTACCTAGATGTAACAGACAGCACCGCTTGTAAAGGCAGTGCTACACTAATTGCACAGCAAATAAGAGCCGATATTTACAGTGCCACAGGATTAACTGCATCAGCAGGTATTGCACCAATTAAGTTTATTGCCAAAATTGCCAGTGACGAAAAAAAACCGAATGGTCAGTTTGTCGTTTTGCCTCATGAGATCGATGACTTTTTAGCGCAATTACCGCTGGGGAAAATTCCGGGGGTGGGTAAAGTAACGCTCGAAAAACTCAATTTAAAAGGCTTATATACCGGCAAAGATGTACGTGAAAAGGGCGTAAATTGGATGCAGCAACATGTAGGCAATTTTGGTGTATCGCTTTATCAAAAATGTGCAGGTGAGTATATTGGTAAAGTATCGACAGATCGCATTAGAAAATCGCTGAGTGTTGAACATACCTACGAATACAATAAAACAAGTTTGCAAGAGTGCTTAGATGAGCTTCCAAAACTCTTAGACGAATTAGTTTTAAGGCTTAATAAGCAACAATTACAAAACCGTATTAATAAATTGAGTGTTAAGGTGAAGTTTGCAAATTTTGTAGTAACCTCAGCCGACCAAGCATACCACGAACTAAACACTGAAATACTTGTTCAACTACTTACCAAGGCTTATCAAAGAGGTTTACAGCAGCCTGTACGATTACTTGGTATAGGCGTTGGTATTAAAAGTGAGCCAGATCAAAACTTTCAACTGAGTATTCTTGATTAAGCTGTAAAGCCTGTAACTCCAAGTTGCCATTTATTGACAAGTTGTGTAATTAGCTCATCGCACCTTGCTGGTCTTCAATATTTAAATCGACGATAATAGAGGCCTATGTTTTCTAACAGGACTTTACTTATGGCATACCCTCAAGCGGTTAGTGCGAGCCTTGAATGCACATCACATGATGCGCTTATTATTATTAGTGATGACTTTTCTTTATTACCAAATAACTCATTACGTGATGCTATTTTAGCCCAAGCAAACGTTGATTCTCGCATCGGTAAGCAAGTTACATTATTAGTAATTGAAAACAAGCGCGTTGTACTTGCGCCTACTGGTCCGTTAAATAGAGATTACGATGATGTTCGCCGTTATTTTGATGCTGCTAAATTAGCAATTAACGAAGCAAAAGCGTCGGGTAGTGTTAATCCTGCATTATTTTTACCAAATTTAAATGGCGACAGTCGTTATCAGCGCGCTTTAGAAGTTTCTTACTTAGGCGCTTGCCAAGCCTTATGGNNNNATGGCAGCCATTAGAAGCGCGTGAATATCACGGTGAAAGTATTGAACCTATTACTCAAATTGGTTTAGTTGGCGCAAGCGAGCAAACAATCAAAGCGGTTAATGCAATTGCAGCTGGCCAATATGCCGCGCGTGATTTATGTGGCACTGAACCTGAGCGTATGGCTCCACCACGTTTTGCTGATTACTGCGTTGACTTATTTAAAGGCTCAAACATTGCGGTTGACGTAATTGATGATATTGCAGCTATTGATAAAAACTACCCAATGCTAAGCACTGTTGCGCGTGCATCGTATGCAGTTGAGCGCCATCACCCACGTGTTGTTAAGCTTGAATATGTACCAGAGGGCGAAATTACTCGCACACTTATGTTTGTAGGTAAGGGCCTTGTATACGATACAGGCGGTGCAGATTTAAAAGTAGGCGGCCATATGGCAGGCATGAGTCGTGATAAAGGCGGCGCAGCTTCTGTTGCGGGCTTTATGAAAGCTGTTGCGGATTATCAGCCTAAAGGCGTTAAAGTAGTATCGTACTTAGCTGTTGTTCGTAACTCTATTGGCTCGGATTGTTTTGTGCCAGATGAAATTATTACTAGTCGAGAAGGTATCCGTATACGCATTGGTAATACCGATGCAGAAGGGCGCTTAGCAATGGGCGACCTGCTTAGCGAAATGAAAGATTTAGCTAAAACTGAGGTCAATCCAACGTTATTTACTGTAGCTACATTAACGGGTCACGCGGCACGTGCGATGGGTCCTTACGGTGCGTATGTTGAAAATGGCCCTGCTCGTAGCGCAGGTGTTTCACGTCAAATAGCTGATCTTGGTGATTTGTGGGCTGATGGCGCAGAAGTATCGCGTTCACGTCGCGAAGATTACGACTTTATTAAACCACGCACGCTAGCTGACGATGTTTTATCTAGCAATAACGCAGCATCGGCTGTTACAGCTCGTGGTCATCAGTTCCCAATGGCCTTTATGGCTATTGTTGGTGGGCTTGATAAGCACGGTAACGATTCAGTTCAGCCACTACCTTATGTTCATATGGATATTGCTGGTAGCGGTGTTGAAGGCGGTGATTGGCAGCATGGCAAGCCAACGGCTGCATCAGTAACGAGCTTGTTTGCACGTTACTGTTTGTAAGCTAAAAGTTTATATGTGATAAAAAAGCCCTGTTAATTCAGGGCTTTTGCATTTTATGACAATGCTATCGATTAATCTAATTTAAAACGATTAACTACGCTCGAAAGCTCTTGGCTACTTTGTTTAAGGTTATCACTAGCATTGGTAAGCTGTTTAGTATTATTGAGTGACTGCTCAGTTGATTGAGACAGCTCATTAATACGTAAATTAACTTCATCAGCAGCTTGAGTTTGTTGCTCTGTAGCACGTGCTATTTGACTGTTCATTTCGGTAATAATTGAAACAAGTCGTTCTATTTCATTAAGCGAAGTATTGGCTGATGACGCCTGTTCTACGGTAGAAACCGAAAGTGCTTGGCTTGATTTAACTGCTTCTACTGCTGCTTTTGCACCTTCTTGTAGTTTAGTGATCATGGTTTGAATCTCGTCAGTACTTTGCCCTGTACGACTAGCCAATGTTCTTACTTCGTCTGCAACAACAGCAAATCCTCGACCATGCTCTCCTGCGCGAGCAGCTTCAATGGCAGCGTTTAATGCCAGTAAGTTTGTTTGCTCAGATATACTTCTTATTACATCAAGTACAGAGCCTATATTGTGGCTTTCGTTGGCTAAATCTTCTGTTACACGGCTGACTGTTTCTATGTTGCTTGAGAGTGTTTCTATGGCTGTAATTGTTTGAGCAACTACGTTTTTACCTGTCGATGCATTTTGTGCTGCGTCTTTAGCTGCTTGCTCTGCGGCTTCGGCGTTACGGCTTACATCATGTATTTGGTGAGTCATTTGCTCCATGGCAGCTGCAACTTGGGTTGAGCTATCGTTTTGGAGCTCAATAAATGAGTGGCTTGTTCTACTTGATTCATCAACTGTATGCGCATGCTCGCTTACGTCGTTTGCGCTTTGAGATACATGGGCAAGTGACTCTCGCATTTTTAAAGCAAATAAATTAAACGAACGTGATAGTTCAGATATTTCATCATTTCCAGATTCACTCAATTTGCGGGTCAAATCACCTTCGCCTTGTGAAATATCTTTCATCATATCGGCCGCTAAACGAGTAGGTATTAAAATGCTCTTGCCTATAAAGTAACTAAGTAAAATAACAGCAATAATCATAATTGTAGCACTGATAACTATAAGATTACGCTGCTCGCTAAATGCTGCGTCAATTGAGTCTAGGTAAACACCTGAACCAATAATCCATTGCCATTGACTGAAACCTTTAACAAATGCGATTTTTTCAACTGGTTTTTCTTTACCAGGTTTTGGCCATTTATAAGGAATAAACCCCTCGCCAGAACGTTTAACTATATTCACCATATCAACAAATAATGCTTTGCCATCGGGGTCTTTATTATTAGTTAAATCTTTTCCCTCAAGCGCAGGTTTTATAGGATGCATAACCATTGTGGGCTGAAAGTTGTTAATCCAAAAGTAATTGGTTTTGTCGTAGCGCATTGCTCTTATTGCATTAAGTGCTTGCGATTGAGCTTGTTGTTGAGTAAGTGAATTACTTTGCTCAAGGTCATAAAAGTGCTCGATTATACTGTAAGCAGTTTCTACTACGTTTTGTGTTTTTAGGTACTGCTCGTTTTTAAGAGAGCTATATTGGTGAGTTAAGCTGGCTATACTAAGCGCTATAAGCCCAAACACCACAATTGCTATAAGTAGCGAGAAACGTTGGAATATACTGAAACTACGTAGACTAGGCATACATTTATCCTCAAAAAGTGTGCGCTTTAGCGCATAGGATAAGCGTAGCTAAAAAGAGAGTTTAATCTAGGTCCGACGAGTAATAATGCAAAAAAAAAGGCTGATTTATCAATCAGCCTTTGTCTATTTTTAAAATAGTTTAATTATTTAACATCAAAATGACGATTAAAAAAGTTTGTAATTGTTTGATGTAAGTGTGTTTGCACCTGTTTACCACGTAGGCTGTGCTTAGAGCCTGGGTAGGTCATCATTTCAAACTGTTTTTCGTTATCTTGTAGTTGCTTAAATAATTTAGTTGAATGCGTAAACAACACGTTGTCATCAGCCATTCCATGATAAATCATTAATGGACCTTTTAAGCCATCTGCGTAGGGGAATACTGCGCTGTCCTCATAGCCTTTAGCATTGGTATCAGGATGACCTAAATAGCGCTCAGTGTAATGGGTATCGTATAGAGCCCAATCGGTTACTGGAGCACCCGATACGCCCGCTTGAAAGTAATCGCCCGCTTTAAACATAGTCATAAGTGCCATGTAGCCACCGTAGCTGTGGCCATAAACACCAATACGCTGTGGATCTACGTAATCAAGTGTACGTAAAAACTCTACGCCTTTAATTTGATCGGCAACTTCTACTACACCTAAGTGTTTATAAATTGCATCTTCAAACTTTTTACCACGGTTGTAAGAACCACGGTTATCGAGTTGAAAAATTACGTAACCTTGTTGCGCCATGTACTGAAAGTACAAGTTTTTACTGCGCCAGCTATTCGTTACTCGCTGAGCATGCGGGCCGCCGTATACGTTAACAATAACAGGATGCTTTTTACCATCGGTTACGTTACTTGGCTTAAATAAACGGTAGTGCATAACTTGACCATCTTCAGCTTTGATTGTGCCGTATTCTGGTTTTGTTAAATCGCTTAAATAAGGGGTAAGCGGGTGATTACTATCTAGCTTATTTTCTTCAAGCCATGTAATAAATTCGCCGTTTACTTTGCGAAGCGCTGCTGAGTTTGGTTTATTATCAGATGAGCTATTATCGATAAAGGTTTTGCTGTCTTTTGCTAGCACAACATTATGGTACTGACCTTTTTCGGTGATACGTTTGGCATCGCCTTTTTTAAATAAAGGCGCGCTGTATAAATGGCTTTCAAGAGGAGTGTCTTTACGACCAGCAAAGTAAATAATGCCTTTTTTCTCATCAATGCCTTTTAAGCTATCAACAGCCCAATCGCCAGAAGTAATTTGACGAACAAGTTGACCGTTTGTACGATACAGATATAAATGTTTAAAACCGTCTCGCTCAGATGCCCACACAAAATGCTTTTTGTCTTTTAAAAACTCAAGATCAAAATGTAGGTTAATCCACGTTTCGCTGTTTTCGGTTAGTGCTACTTTTTGTGCTTTAGTTTCACTGTTATAAAAACGAAGCTCTAATTTATGTTGCGAGCGATTTTGCCATTGGTAAGACAGTGTATTGCCGTCTTTTAGCCATTTAGCACGCGCGATATAAATGTCTTCATCTTTACCTAAATCAATCCAATCTACTTTTTGGTCGTTTAGTTTAACCACACCGAGTTGAATTTTAACATTGTCGGTACCTGTAAACGGGTAGCGCTGGTTAAATAACTTAACTTCATCAGCGTAAATTTCGTTACGGATAGCTTCTTTTACTGGGGTTTCGTCAACGCGGGTATAGGCAATTTTAGTTTCATCCCCTGACCACCAGTAACCCGTCATGCGGCTCATCTCTTCTTGAGCAACAAACTCAGCCATACCATTTTTAATTACGCCACCGCCATCTTTACTAAGCTGAATTTCTTTTCCTGAATCAAGCTCTAAAGCATAAAGATTTTGTTCACGAATAAATGATACATAATTACCTTTAGGTGAAAAGCGTGCATCGGTTTCAAATGTTTCAGTATCGGTTAGCTTTTTACTTTTACCTGAGGCTAAATCGTAATAGTAAAGGTCGCCGTTAAGTGGGAATAAAAGTGCTTTACCGTCTTTCGACCATTTGTACTCAAGTATGCCTTTACCAAAAATACGTTGGCGTTCGCGGCGGGCTTTTTCTTCATCTGATAGGTTTTCTGGGCCTGAAAATAATTTTGCCGAATCAACTAGCACACGATTGGTGTTATCTTTTAAATTATATTCCCATAAATCGTAGCGGTTGTAGTCATCGCTTTTACCTTGCAGGTAAGTTACACGGCTGCCGTCAGGCGAAAATTTAAGTTGTACAGGTGATTTACCTGAAAGGCTCGGATCGTCAAAAATACGCTCCAACGATAAAGGTTTTGCTTGAACACTAATAGCGCCAACCATTAATGGTAGGGCTAGTGAGAGGTGTTTTATTTTTTTTAGCACAAGGTTGCCTTAGCTTATTATAAATATTGCTTTGATGGTAAAGCCAAGCGTGTGCAACTGCAACTAAATGCTATAAAGTGGCGATTATTAAAGACAAAGTAGGATATAACAATGACGAACCCTAAATTTGAACTTGCGCCAGAGCTTAAGCGCGACTGTATAGAACTTGCAGATTGGCCGCTGTGTAAAGTACTTTTATTAAACGATAGTCAGTATCCGTGGTTTGTATTAGTACCAAGGCAGGCTGACTTAAGAGAGGTAATTGATTTATCTGAGAGTGATCAAATTGTGTATTTAAAAGAGTCAGCCAAGCTAAGTAAATTATTAATGGATGTGTTTAGCCCTGATAAGTTAAACATAGCTGCTTTGGGTAATATGGTGCCGCAATTACATATTCACCATATTGCACGCTTTACGAGTGATGCAGCTTGGCCTGCGCCAATTTGGGGTAAGCACCCAGCAGTGCCGTATACAGATGTACAAATTACAGAGATAAAAAAAGCGCTGCAGTTTTAAGCTGCAACGCTTATTTAGGGTTTAGCTAAGTTTGACTAAACTTATTTAAGCCCTAGTACTTCTTTACCTTGTTTAAACGTTACATCTACAGGGATATTTGCTTTACTTAGTTTTTCTAAGTCTTTAGCTAGTTCTTCTTTAATATCGCCATGCGTTGCGATTAGTTGATCTACTTTTTCGTAGTCGCCATCACCTTGTAAGGTTAAAATTAGACGAGAAAGCTTGGCCATTGCAATGCTCATTTTTTCCATGTTTACGCGGTATAAACCCTCGTCATTTTTAGAAAATGCGCCTTCTTGTGCAAAAAAGTTAAAACGAATCATGTTGGCTTTACCGTGTGCGCTTGATGCACCAAAGCGAACTGAGCGGAATATACCGGTCATAAACGTTGTGTAGTAATCCTCAAGGGTGCCTTCAGTAATTTCGCCTTTATTAAGTAACTGTTCAACCATATAGAGACCTAAAATATCGGCTTTACCTTCTTCAAGTGCACTTGCGTGTTCTTGTAGTGATTGGCGAACAGTACCTTTACCCGTAAGTGTATTTTTAATACCTAAGCCATGTGCCACTTCATGAAACATAGTATTGGCAAAAAATGCGTTAAAGGTAATGTGTTTACGCTGCTCAGGTACAATTAATTGTTCTGAAATTGGCACTAAAATTTTATCAAACTTGGCTCGCATCGCATTTTTAAGTTGCAGACGACGAGTCCCTTTTTCTAGTTGCACTTGCTCATCGTTTGGTAAGTTAATTGCAATTGTTTTACTACCCGCGTTTGAATGCCCAGCGTAATAAACAACATCATATGCATTTAGGTCTGCGTCAGAACCCGGTACTTCTTGTTTGTACTTAGCATCAACAGGTAAGTCTTTTTGAAGCTCAGGTAAAAAAGCTGCAAATTTAGCTAAACGCTCGCTCCATTTTAAATCTTTAATTAGTACGTAAGATTCATACGCTGCGCGGTAACCAAATAATTGATCTTCATAAGTTTCAATTGGGCCAATAACCACATCTACAGGGTTGTTTTTCATATCCATCCACGCAAAATCAGACACTTGAAAATCATCTTTTTGTAGGGCATCAGCACGTAGATTTAGGTAATTAGCGAATTCTTTATCGTCAGCAAGTTTACTTGCTTCACGTAAAAGGTCAGCGGCTTTTGCAAGCTCAACAGCGTATTCTTTAGAGTAAGGTACGCTATAAAGTTTGCCTTGCTCATCACGCTTGATTACAGAGTAAAGCCCTGTTTTGTCTTCAACGTCTGCATTATTTAACTCTTCTTTAGTTATGTCGGCAGGGTAAAACTGTGCACCAAGAGGTTTTTCTTTATAGCTAGATAAAAATGCTTCATCGCCATTTAAGCGATCCCATGGACCGTAGTTAATATCGGCAAATTTACGGACTTTTTCATCATTGAGTTTTGCTAAAAACGCATCTCTATTCTCACCAAAAGATTGCTTCCAAAATAACTCGTCCATTATTTTTGAAGCATCAATAAGCTTAGACACCATCGCTTTTTGGTTATCACTCAAATGCGAAAGGTCAGCCTCTAGGCTAAAGTCGGTATAAATATCTAAACGTTGTTTATCTGTATTAATAAGCTCAGGGCCTGATTGTGCACTGCTTTTTTGAGCAAGCTCTACGGCTGTATTGTCGGTAGAAGACGGTGCTTGTTCAGAACATGCACTAAGAAAAACGACACCTGAGAGCATAATTGCTTGGCTAATTTTATTTAAGATCATTATATTGCCTGTTAAAAAAGTAAGTTTAATAACTTGTACTGCTTAGTTAAATAACTAAATATGTACAAACGCTTCCTTATCGTGAGTGCATTAAAGCAAAACTAAATAGTAAATAGCAAGTATTTGGCGTTGTAAGGCAAGCATGAGCGGTAAAGCATTATAAATAAAAATAAACTTCTATAATTTCCTTAACTTTATCGGTAAGTTAGACAATACTAATTATATTACTAATACGAAAATTAACTGCCTGAGTTTGCAGTTAATTTA
The DNA here is from genome assembly GCF_000497955.1 of Pseudoalteromonas sp. TAE56. Taxonomy (NCBI): domain Bacteria; kingdom Pseudomonadati; phylum Pseudomonadota; class Gammaproteobacteria; order Alteromonadales; family Pseudoalteromonadaceae; genus Pseudoalteromonas; species Pseudoalteromonas sp. TAE56. The sequence continues at coordinate 97,260 of NZ_AUTN01000074.1, read as the reverse complement.
CAGGCTGAACACAAAAGGACGGCAGCTTTATGTCTACAGAAAACGCTTTATTAACGATTCTAGTCGATAGAATAAATAACGATACTTTGGTTTTACCAACGCTACCTGAAGTTGCGATTAAGGTTCGACAAGCTGCAGATAACCCTGATGTGAACTTAATGCAAATGTCAGATGTAATCTCACAAGACCCAGCGCTTTCAGCTCGTATGATAAAAGTAGCTAATAGTGCGATTATGGGACGTTCTGTAAAAGTATCTAATTTACAACAAGCGGTGACTCGTATTGGGTTGCGCCAAATTAAAAATATTGCAACGGCCATGGCCATGGAGCAATTATTTGTATCAAACAATGAGCTGATTAAAGGCTACATGGGTAAGGCTTGGCAAAAAACATTAACCGTTGCTAGCCATTCAATAACACTCATGGAGTTTTACTTAAAAAACAATAAACACACTTCATTAAATCGTGATTCAATTACATTAGCTGCACTTGTTTATAATATTGGTGTATTACCAATTTTAACTGAAGCTGAGCGCCACCCTGAAGTGTTTGCTAATCCAAGCTTTTTAGCTCACGCAATTCAAAAACTGAGTGGAAAAATTGGCTCATCCATCATGCAAGCGTGGGAGTTTCCTAAAGAGTTTGTTGATGTAGCTCTAAGCTGGGCAGATCCAAGTTACAAACCTGATAAAGTTAGTTACGTAGACTTTATTCGAGTAGGCGCTATTTTAGAGGGAACATTACAGGTTTCTGATAAGTCAGCAGCGCTGCAAACATATATAGATAAAGGTGTAATACCGTCAATGCAATTATTCACAAGTGATGAATACAACGATATGCTAAAAGATGTGAAAAACATGTTTAGCTAAACATGTTTTATCATAGCAAACTAAAAGGGTTAACTTGCGTTAACCCTTTTTGGTTTTATTTATCGATAGTATTTTCTGTTTTGGTTTTTTCGTACCGTTTTATTCCCGCTACCCATGTTTGCAGGACGTTTGTTTTGTATATCTCGTCAACAGGCACCTTAAAGTAGTCTTTATCAATTAAAATAAAGTCGGCCCATTTACCTTTTTCTAAACTACCCACCTTAAATTCTTGATGAGCTGAATAAGCGCCACCGAGAGTAAATGCACGTAATGCATCTTCGCGGCTTAGTAGTTCACTTGCGCGCCAGCCGTTTTCAGGTAGTTTGTTATGATCCATGCGTGTAATGGCTGAATACAAACCATCAAATGGATTTGCAAGCTCTACAGGGTAATCAGACCCTGCTGCCACAACCGATCCTTGCTTTAAAAATGTTTGCCAAGCGTAGGCTCCGCTTAATTGTTTTTCAGTTAAGCGTTGCTCTGCCATATGCATATCAGAAGTGGCATGTACTGGCTGCATTGAAGGGATTATTTTTAACGCTTTAAAGCGAGGGATATCCTCAGGCGTTACAATTTGTGCGTGCTCTATTCGGTTACGTAGTAATATACCGCCCGTTTTTTTAAACACATTTTGATAGGCATCAAGTACTACTTTATTTGCTTTATCGCCAATGGCGTGGGTATTTGCGCTAAAGCCGCTTTTAAAGCTTTGTGTAAAGAGCGCTTCGAGTTTTTCTTGTGTTTCAAGCATTAAACCATGGTGACCAGGTCTGTCTGCGTATTCTTCAATCAGAGCAGCTCCGCGAGAGCCAAGTGCGCCATCTGCGTAAACTTTAACACTGCGAATTTCCATAAAGTCATTTTTGTCGTGGTATCGGCCTGCCTTTAACATTGTATCTAAATCAGGGCTTGCACCACTTAACATTGCCACAATACGTAGCGGTAAATTACCAAGGTCGCCGCGCTCTTTGTAAACCTCCCATGTGGCTTTATCAATACCTGCATCGTGAGTAGAGGTAATGCCTAAACTTAATAAATGCTTACCTGCTGCATCTAGTGAGTCACTTATATCTTGCTTTGAAGGGGCTGGCATATGCTGGGTAATTAGCGATTCTGCTTTATCTACAAAAATACCTGTAGGATTACCAAATTCGTCTTTAATTATTTCACCGCCTTCGGGCGCTTTTGTTTGGGCGTTAATCCCAGCAAGTTCGAGCGCTTTTGAATTAACCCAAATGGCGTGACTATCAACCCGCGAAAGAACCACAGGTCGATCGCTCACTACTTTGTCTAAATCTTTAGCCGTAGGAAAGCGTGTATCAGCCCAAAGCTCTTGGTTCCAACCTCGCCCTATAATCCAACCTTGTTTGTTATCGGCAAATACTTTTAGTTTATTTGTTACTTCATCTACCGATTTTGCGCCGCGTACGTCAAGTTGCGATAAATTATCTCCTAGGCCAATAACGTGCCCATGAGCATCAATTAAGCCAGGTAATAAGGTATTACCGTGCGCGTCAATTAGCTTGGCATCTGGGTAGCTATCTTTAAGTGTTTCGCTACCGAGCTTAACTACCTTGCCATTTTTAATAACGAGGGTAGAAAACTGCTGTACTTCACCTTTGTATAAAGGGGTATAACCATTGGCGTTATAAATTACTTTTGTTTGTGCGAGAGTGTAACTAGAACTAGCGCAAAGGCTGGCTAGTATGAGTGGTTTGATTATTTTTTTGAGTGGCATAGTTACTTAATTTTTATTGTTAATTTACTTACATTAACAAACTTGATTTTATAATACCAATGAATTGATAGACCTCATTTTAAGGCTTTTCTCTATATTAACTGTTTACAAAATAGGTAATTGATGTAGTTATTTAGTATGTAAAACAATCAATAAAGCATAAGGAAACGCTATGAAAGCCCTCTATTTATTACTCCCATTAACTTCATTACTTGCGGCATGTGGATCGACACCTACTGCAGATAAAAGTGTAGAAAAGCTAAACCATACTGATGTATCAAATGCTGAAATACGCGATTATATAGATTTATCAAGTGTTGAGCTGCGCGACAGGGTGAAAGACTATTGGAATATTTCCACAAGAACAGAACCACGATATCCAATAGCTGCTGCAAAAAAAGGTCTTGCTGGTTGTGTAGAACTCATGACTATTATTAATTCTGAGGGTAAGGCGCAAGGATATAAAGTAACTTCTTCATACCCTAAGGGGTTATTTGATGAAGCCGCAGCGCAATCTTTAAATACATGGGCCTGGCTACCTACTAACGTAAATGTAGCTAAACAACCTGTACTTACTCATATCAGAATTGATTTCATGATTGATTCAATGCCAGTAGGTAAAAAATATTTAAAAAATTGTCCGGCTGGCGAAACATTTCAAGTAACAGGTAAAATAAAAAAAACCTCCTACTGATGAAACATTTCAAGTAACGGGAAAGATTATAAGGTTTGAACAAAGTACTTATTTACCTCACTCTAAAGTTACTTTAAGTGTGTGTAACGTTTTAGATCGAACCTTTATAAAATCTGATGGGTATGAGTTTAATACGGATATTACAAATAACTAAATAAGCATCAAGAATAAGGAAATACTGTGAAAGCTCTCTATTTATTATTCCCGTTGAGCATGATGCTAACAGCCTGTGGCTCAACGTCTGATCAACAAGTAAACGATGAAATGCCGAGTTTTATTGATTTATCGAGTCCTGAACTGCGAAGTAAGGCAGGTGAATACTGGGATGTTGCTAAAAGAGTAGAGCCGCGATATCCGATAGAAGCTGCTAAGAAAAGTATTTCAGGTTGTGTTGAGCTTGCTATGTTAATTAATTCACAAGGTGAAGCCCAAGGGTATAAGGTTATTGCATCCTACCCTGAGGGTGTGTTTGATAATAATGCAGCTGCTGCTTTGGGTTTATGGCGCTGGAAAGCGACAACTGAAAATACGAGTAAGCAACCTATTCTAACTTATCTCAAAATGGATTTTATGGTGAGCCCAAAATCTACTGATGCAGAGTATTTGGCGCATTGTTCTAAAAATAAAGCCTGAACGTAATTAATAGATATAAATATAATAAGCTAGGTGCTTGTTTACCTAGCTATAAAACTACTTACTTGCATATAAGCCATATTCATTTAGTGCTAACTTGCCATCTTTATCACTATCGTAGCTTGAGAACCGTGACCACAAAGCCGGATCTATAGCGGTTTCTGAACGTGATAAGAAACCATCTTTGTTCCTATCTAGCTTTTTAAATTGCTTTGCAATATCGTTACTTGCGGCAAAACTAAATGTGCTAAAAATACTAAACGCCAGCAGCGTTATATAGCTAATACTTTTCATACAAATCACTTAGTAAAGGTTGTTAGTTAGATAACTTTTAAATTCGACTAGCGAAATTTGGTTATCTTGGTTTTTGTCCCATTTTACAAAGGTGTTTAAAAGTTGTGGTTGGGGATCAAGTTCGTCGTGTGTTAAATAGCCACTTTTGTCGCTATCTAGGTGATCAAAGCGTTGCTTTACATCAAGTGCCGCGGCATCAAAACTTAATAGCATTAAAATGCTTATAACAAGGGGAAGTATCTTCATGGTGTTCCTTCCAAAAGATGTATTAAAAGTTCGTGACTAAAACAAAGTAAAAAGGAAAAAGCACTTGCCGTAATTTAACTCCCAACATTAAATCCTTTTACACACTCCCTCAGGGATTATGGCAAATGCTTTTAAGCTCAGTCTACCTGTAACAAGCTTAAGTAAACCTTAATCAGTAATTACTGATTAAGGTTTAAAGCTTTCAAATTCTTTTTTTGAGACTTTTTCATCACCGTCTTCATCTAAGTCGGCAAATTGTCTCATTACTTCTTTGTCTTCCTTTGCTTCTACAATTGATATTTGTCCATCCATATCTTTATCTAAATGAGCAAAGCGCACGTTTGTTGGGGATGCAATTACGGTGGCACTAATTGCTAAAAACATTAATGAAAAAGCGGCTATAAGTTGTTTCATAATCACGTTCCTTATTAAATGAGTTTATTGAATAAATTTTTTGAATTCATCTAGCGACAATTGCCCATCTTGATTCGTATCAATTTGAGAAAAATTCTCATGTAAAACGGCATCTTCACCTGCTTCGGCTTCACTTAATGTACCGTTACTGTCTTTATCAAGCTCGTTAAAAGTCGCGTGAACGTCCATTGCGTGTGCGTTAGCGCCTAAAAAGCCTAAAGCTAGTAATGATGAAACTACTAAAATGCGTTTGTTCATAATTATTTCCTTATTGATTAAAGTTAGTAACAGCATTACAAAAATGATGCCAATAATAATTGTTATTAATTTTCAAGTGCTTAGCATTTTAACTTGAGGGGAGTGAGAATTTTTTACGGGCTTTATTGTAATTTTTGTATGTCTTTTGCAACACTATGTAGCGAGATTAAAGAGATGTTTTTAAAATCAATGGCTTACGCTGTCTCTATTTGGCGACACATTGTTTTTGTAGCACTGGCTGTTAATCGTATTAAATATAATTGCTGGTTCAGCTAGTGTATAAGGTAAGCACTTAATAATAGAACGCTTAATTTAAAAGGACTAAACGCAATGCCAGTAACTGTAGCTAAAAAATACCAAGCAATGCTTAACTGGCGGCCTAATTTAATCGGGCAATTTGCAATGAGTATGCTGCTTTCGTTGCTCCCGCTTTCTATAGTGGTGATTGTATTTTTAAATGCGCTTAACAAACAATTAGCTATTACTCAAAGTCTTGTGAGTAACAATTACCAAGTTACTAAATCGTTTAATACTCTAAAACAAGAACTCAACAGTCTTGAGCGGGCCACTAGGCAAAACTGGGTATTAAAAAGTGAATCGCTCGACAAACTCATCGTTGATAAATGGCAATCATCCCTGCAAAGCATTGATGAGCTTAAATTTGTAAACATGAATAAAGATTATACCCACCAATGGCAACGCTTATATACCACCTTACAAACCGCGCATGTTGAATTGGTTGAGCAAAAACAACAACAAGCTGAGTTGTTTGTGCCAGTGAGCGATTTAGTCGCTGAACTTACTTTATGGTTACGTGATAAAAACGAAGCGCAAATTACCAATAACCAAAATGAGCTGACAAGCTTGCAAGCCTCATTTATAAACTGGCTGGTGGCACTTATTCCACTTACTTTAATTGTAGGTGGTGGTTTTTTATGGCGCATAAGTGGGCGACTAAAAGGGTTAACCACGGTTATTGATAAGTTAGGACAGGGACATTGGCAGCAAAAAATATCAGTTAAAGGTTCCGCTGAGCTAGTTGAGCTAGGAGAGAAGCTTCAGTGGGTGCAAGAGCAACTACATATGCTTGAGCAGCAAAAAGATACTTTTTTACGCCATGTTACCCATGAGCTAAAAACGCCGTTAGCTTCAATGGTCGAAGGCACTGACTTACTAACTGATGAAATAGTAGGCCCAATTACAGGTGAGCAAAAAGCGGTACTTGAACTGATTAGTCAATCTATGGTGCGCCTTCGCACAATGATTGATAGTTTATTGAGTTATAATGCGATTCGTACCAGTAAAGACACCCTAAGCGAAGTTGAATTTAGCCTCCTTATTAATAAAATAAATAGCCATTTTGAGCATCGCTTAAGTGCGCGTGAGCAGACTCTGCAATGGAAAAATGACTTACCAAATGAACCGCTTGCTTTACCTAGTGAGCTTATTGAGATGATTTTAATTCAGCTTATCTCAAATGGCTTAAAATTTTCAGAAGATAAGCAAAGCGTTACTATTAATTTAGCGCTTGAGCAAAATCAACTTTGTATCGCTGTGCTCGATAGAGGGTGCGGTATTAAAGAGCAAGAAAAAACTCAAATTTTCAGCGCATTTTATCAAGGTAAACACAGTAAAAATGTTACGCTGCAAGGCAGTGGGCTGGGCTTAACTATTGTAAAAGAGTCTGTTGAACAGCTAAGAGGTACACTTACTGTTCAACATAATGAGCCACATGGTTGTCGGTTTTCAATTAAAATTCCCATAACAAAAAATCTAGGAGTTAATTAACATGCGCTTGCGTTTAATCGCTATTTTATGTGTGCTCAGTAGCAGCATGGTTATATCTGGTTGTGAAATTAATAATGGGCAAGAAGAGCGTGTGTCAATTACACCAGCACCTGTGGTCGATACTAAAATAAAAAACGACAAAAACAGCAAACCAAGCCCAAAACCCAGACCAAAAATAGAACCTAGCTACCCTCCAGCAGAGCAAGTTATTGCATGGCACGCTAATCAGTGTGGCGGATTTAAATTGGTGCCAAAAAAAGATATTTTTACAGGCGAAAACGATCTTAAACGCTTTTTTAAATTTATGTGCTTAAACATAAATGATGATCCAAATACAGTAATGACTAAGTTGCTAAAACTCGATCTTGCTTACTTTTGGCCAGATGATATAAAGCAATATTTATGGCTTCAAAAGCAGCAAGTGACTATGCAAATAAATGCTAAAAAAGAGCAGCAAGCACTTAACAATAAAATGCAAGAAACCCTCTCATCGTTAGCAACAATTGAGCAGCAGCTTTTACTACGAGAAGAAACTAAGGAGCAGTAACTATGGCAGCAACTAAAGTGCAAGGTGCAAAAGTATTACTCGTTGACGACGACGCTAGCTTATTAAAACTGCTCGCTATTCGTATCGAATCAAAAGGATACGAAGTAACGACCTGTGAAAGCGGCTTAACCGCACTACAAATACTTAAAGGCCAAGTGTTTGACGCCGTAATAACCGACTTGCGTATGGATGAAATGGATGGCATGGCACTGCATCGTCAGTTGCAAAGCCGCTACCCTGCATTACCTGTCATTATGATGACAGCACACGGTTCAATTCCTGATGCAGTAGAGGCAACTAAGCAAGGCATTTTTGCATTTATAACTAAACCTGTAGATAAAGATGAGCTATTTGACAGCCTTGCTAAAGCGATAGAAATTCACGGTGTTAACGCTGATGAAGCCGCACCAAAAAGTAATATAGTTACGCGTAGCGGCACAATGCTTCACTTGCTCGAGCAAGTAAAACTACTTGGGCCAACACAAGTAAATGTATTGATTTCGGGGGCTAGTGGTACAGGTAAAGAGCTACTCGCACAGGCGATTCATCAGCATAGTCATGTAAGCGGTGGCCCTTTCGTTGCAATTAACTGCGGCGCTGTACCAGGGGAGCTTTTAGAGTCCGAATTATTTGGTCATAAAAAAGGCTCTTTTACGGGCGCAATTAAAGATCATCAAGGTTTGTTTCAGCAAGCTGAGGGCGGCACGCTATTTTTAGACGAGATAGGCGATATGCCACTTAACTTGCAGGTTAAGTTACTGCGCGTATTACAAGAAAAAACAATTCGCCCGGTGGGTTTTCAAGAAGAAATAGCAATTGATGTACGTATTGTATCGGCAACACATAAAAATCTTCCTGAAGCTATTTTAAGCCAGCAATTTAGAGAAGATTTATACTATCGCTTAAACGTAGTTAATTTAAAATTACCGCCACTGTGTGAGCGCCGCGAAGATATAAGCTTATTAGCACAGCATTTTAGTGCAAGCATTGCTAAGCGCATGAAGCAAACTGAAAAACACTTTGCAAGCGATGCGATGCATGCGCTTGTGCGTTACGACTGGCCAGGTAATATCCGCCAACTACAAAACGTAGTAGAGCAGGTTGTAGCATTAACGCCAAGCGATGTTATTTCAGAGCACTTAGTGTTAGCAGCGCTAAATAGTAACGAAACAAATGTAGAACCATTATCACTAAACGACGCTAAAAAAGAGTTTGAGCGCGACTATGTAATTAACACTTTAAAAATGGCAGGTGGTAACGTAGCCGAAGGCGCTAAGCTTGCTAAACGTAACCGCTCAGATTTTTATAAGTTGATTAAAAAGCATAATATTGATGTTGATAATTTAGGTTAAGGAAAAGCATGCAGTTATTTATGGTTTATTTAGGTGGCCGGATTCGAGGTTGCCACATTGAAATGCATGATATCCGTTTTGTAGTTGGGGAGAATATAGAGCAAACCTACTCAAAGTTAAAAAGCCAGTGGGTAGGCGACAGAAGTAGTGTTCACATGGATAGTTACATGGCAATTAATCATATTGATGGCTTTAAAGTAGAAGTAGTCGATAGCTATGTGGAGCAAAATAAACAACTCTATTTTGTAAATTTAGGCGCTTACAGAAGTGATTCTATGGCTGAGCAACACGACTTTGCGTTGTATGTTGCAAGCAGTAGCCATGAAGCTAAAGAGCGTGCTAAAAACGATTTACTTGCAGGCCTTAGCCGTATTCATAAAGATGATTTACATGACGTAGACGATTGCTTTGCCATTGATTTACTCGATAGCCAGCTAAACATTAAACTCACGCCCAGCGGTATATCGCAGCCGATAAAGCCAGACTGGTTTGGCTACCACGTACTTTAAATCAGCCAAAAAGCAGGATTAAGAGTCCTGCTCGTTTTGTTCATCCTTTTCGCTTTTAGCCGCCATTTTAAACGCCACAATAACCAATCCAAACATAGCAAACGGCAGTGCTGCTAACATGTATTCAACCATATTACTGTCTTGAAAATTTGCTTGTAGTAAAAAGTGACCCGCCACACACATTAAAATAACCATTAATAAAATGGGTAGTAACATAAGTTCTTTTTTTGATGAATGGTTTTTCATTAATTGTGAGGCTATAGCTGAAAATAATGCGCCATTGTAATGAGCTTACTTGAGCTTGGCAAACACCGCAGAATTTTTTAATTAATGTTATGATTAACATCAAACAATTTTATTAATGTTTATGGGAATAAAGTGAAAAGTAACTTAAAACAAGTTTACCTCGTTGGTGGGGCAGTTCGCGACAAGCTGCTAAATATAAAATCAAAAGATAACGATTATGTAGTGATTGGTGAAACGCCAGAAACAATGCAGTCGCTAGGTTTTGTACCAATAGGTAGCGATTTTCCGGTTTACTTACACCCAAAAACAAAAGAAGAATATGCACTAGGGCGCACGGAGCGTAAAAGTGGCAAAGGCTATACTGGCTTTGTGGTTGATGCCAGCCCAACTGTAACGCTAGAAGAAGATTTAGCAAGGCGTGATTTAACCATAAATTCAATGGCGCTTGATGAACACGGTAATATTATTGACCCGTTTAATGGCCAAACTGACTTACAAAATAAAACACTGCGCCACACCACTGAGGCATTTGTAGAAGACCCTGTTCGAGTACTGCGTATTGCCCGTTTTTTAGCGCGCTATGGCAGTGATTGGCGTATTCACCCAAGTACGTATGCACTAATGCGTGAGCTTAAAAATAAAGGTGAGCTAAATCATTTAGTACCAGAGCGCGTGTGGCTTGAAACCGAAAAAGCACTGGGTGAAAAGTACCCTGAGCTTTATTTTGAAGCACTGCAAGGCTTAGGTATTTTTCCAGAGCTTGAGCGCATGGTTAATGTACCGCAACCAGCAAACCATCATCCTGAAGGGGATGTATTTGTACATACTATGCTGGTACTTAGGCGTGCTGCCGATTTAAACTTTAACTTGGAAGCACGTTTTGCTGCACTAACCCATGATTTTGGAAAAGCGCTTAGTTTTAAAAAGTATGGAAACCTACGTGGGCACGAACGCGAAGGTGTTGCAGTTATTGAGGCGTTTTGTGAGCGCTTAAAAGTGCCTAATCGTTTTCGCGATGTTGGTGTACTCACCAGTGATAATCATACCCTTTGCCACACGATTGATCAGTTAAGGCCGCAAACTATTCACAAGCTAATAGTGACTAACTTAAATGCGTTGGTACACCCAGAACGTTTTATAGCGTTTACCCAAGCATGCCAATGCGATGCACAAGGGCGTGGTGAAACACTGGTAGATAAGCCATATCCGCAAGCAGCTAAGCTGCGAGCAATTCATACTGAACTGCAAAAAATGGATAAGAAGCAAGTAGTGCAAAATGCACTTAAAAATGGCAAAAAAGGCCCTGAAATAGGCGAAGAAGTAAAACTTGCAGAAATAAACTGCATTAAAGCATTTTTAGAACATGAGAAATCCCAAGCGCAATAAAATTAGACTAAATAGTGCGATACGCCTTGGTTTTTAGTCGCGTCGTGCTTTCTTAGTTCTTTGTAGTTTGTACTTTTAGGTTTTACATTTTCAGACTCCGGTTTTTTAGAGGGCCTGTATAAGTCAAAAATAAAGTCTAGTTCTTCACGCTCTAGTGATGGTTTCATGATTATTCCTTCAATTTAATACTTTAATATGATGTAGGGTATGGTCATTCGACTGAATTAAAAGTGAATAGTTACATTTGAAGTTGTACTAAATTGTAACTGGCAGGTTTTGAGGGATGAGAGGGGTTTATTTGTTAATTTATATGGAGTTAAGGTAAATTAAAGTAACTATTTTTAACTAAAAATATACAGCTGAATTTAATTTATTGTGTACTTACTATTTGCATATAAGACTGTAGCTATAAATATAATGGTAAAAATACAGACTTAGCCAGTAACTAACGGCAGCGTTACGGTAAATACGACACCATCACCTTGCTCGTCATTTTGCGCTGTTACACTGCCTTTATGGTAGTCGCACACCAGCCTTACAATATAAAGACCTAACCCCAAATGTGGCTGTTGCTGCATTTGCTGGCTACGTACCGACACCATAGAGTCAAAAATATGCTCAGTTAATCCTTCGGGTAATGCGGGGCCTGTATTACTCACTGTTAATGTTGCTTTATTTTCGCTCTGCTTAAGGCCTACATTAATAGCCGTATTGGCTTCACTAAACTCCAGCGCGTTATTAATAAGCTTATCAAGTAGCTGAGCTATAAACTCCGGTGCACCTTGCATAGGTAATTTGTTTTGGCATACATCAAGCGTAAATAACTGGTTTGGGTAAGTAAGCTGATAGCCTTGCATGCAGCCATTTATTACTTTTTGTAAATCAAAAGGCTCAGGTTCGTTGCTTTGAATACTTTGTTCAAGGCGAGTGGCTTCGCTCATGGTGGTTATTATTTTACCTAAGCGTTCAACTCCTTCGCTGGCGCGATCGAGATATTTTTGGCTCAGCTCGTTTTGCGGCAAGCTTTGTAAGTTCTCGAGTGACGAGCGTACTACGGCAACCGGCGTGCGCAGCTCGTGTGATAATCGCGACGACATATTTTCTAAGTAATCGGTATAGCCACCAAGTCGACTAACAATGTTTGAAAAACTACGAGACAGATCGCCAATTTCATCGTTAGCATCGCTGTAATTAATACTGCCGGTAACACGCCCTTGTGCATCAATTGCTTGTTCAGCTGTATCGCGCAGTCGCCTAATTCGGTTCGATATACGCGAGGCAAAAAAGAACAAGGTGACAGTACCAATTAGCATTACGGCTAAAATAACGTTGAACAGTTTTTCGAGCGATTTATTACGTAGCGTACGTACGCCGTTAGTGGTTTCCTCTGCTATTACTGCACCAATTACTTGGTCTTGGATCCAAATAGGGTAAGCGGCCGATAAAATAACAGCTTTGCTGTCGGGAGTTAAGCGCCAAGACGATGCTGGTTGCCCTTTTAATGCTTTAGCTAAATGTGTGCCCTGCATAGAAGCTACATCGTGCAGGGTATCTAAAAACTCATTTTCGGGGCGCGTTAATATTTTATAGTAAATTGGGTGTAAGTAATTTTGCTCAAAGCGCTGCCACCAAGTTTTAGGTGCTTGGTTAGTAAGCCCATCAGCCCATACGCCATCTGCATTTTGAATAGTACCCGATTGTGCAAGTACGCGATGATGGTTATCAACTACCCAAATGCGGCTACCACTGTGGCCCATGCCTTTTAAAATACGGCTAATTTCTGGGGAAGGTACGAGTACCGAGCCTAAATCGTTTGGGTTATTTAAGTTTGAGGTCGACATTATTTTAGGCTCTAACAACGCCTCTTTATTATCAACATCAACAATGGCAAAGCCAAGTTTGTTGCCCAGCATGTTGATAGGAAAACGCAGCTCTACGTTATAACCAGATTCGGTACTTTCAAAATAGCCCTGGATTTTAGTAAAAGGGGCTTTGGTTTTTGCATCAAACGCATTAACCCAGCCGTTTTGGCGTGGCGCAATAATGTAAGTGTTAAACTGGCCGTCAGGCGTTTTTAGGCCAATTTGTAAATAATCGTTATTAGTAATGCTTAAGCTATTTTTAGCGCGATAAATAAGGGTATTGTCGGTGACTTTAAATACGGCGTATAAGTAGTTATCAAACTTTCCCACCATATGATCAAACGATAAGTCACTGGCTTGATGTTTGTTATCTGTTTTTTGTAAGTAGCGCTTGTCGTAATGCCAAAATAGCGGTTGGTAGCTGTCCCAATCGTTAAGTTTACCGTCGAGCTGAATAGGATTTTTAAGATTATAAGCGTATAAATCGCGGCCTTTTACTACTTGGTCTAAAAAGTTGGTTTGCTCGTCAAATAATGCGGGGCGCTCATGTAGTGCAGTAGCAAGTGCGCGAGTAGTGCCTACGAGGGTTTTTTCTTGGCCTTGGCGTAAAAACTTTTCCATTTCCCATACGTACTCGTAGCCAAGCCACGGCAGCAAAAACAAAAAACATGAAAGTAATATAAATTTACTGCGCAGACCAAATCGTAGCATTAGTGTTGTTCCCACCGATAGCCCATGCCATACACCGTATCTATGCAATCAAAGGCGCTGTCGAGTGCTATAAACTTTTTACGGATACGTTTTACGTGTGAAGTAATGGTGCTGTCGTCTACATAAATTTTAGCATCGCTCATTAATTCGTTACGGCTTTTAACATGGCCTGGTCGCTGGGCGAGTGAATGCAGCATCCAAAATTCGGTTACGGTTAAATCAACTAATTGTTGTTGCCAAAATACCTGCATACGTTGTGTGTCGAGCGTTAATTGCCCGCGTGTTATGAGTGCGTTTGCATCAGCGGGTTGCTCAAGTGCTTCCATTCGGCGAAACAGCGCACCAATACGTGCAGCCAAGTGAGCCAAGCTTATGTCTTTTGTTAGGTAGTCGTCGGCGCCCATGCGCAGGCCGCATACGGTATCTATTTCGCTATCGCGGGCGGTTAAAAAAATAATAGGCAGTGTTTTAGAAAGCGATCGCAATGTTTGGCACAGTAAAAAACCACCATCTATTTCATGGCGTAGGCCAATATCAACAATGGCTAAATCGGGCAGGGCATTTTTAAATTCAGCTTCTGCGCAAGCGCGATCGGCAAAGCCACTTACTTGGTAGCCCTGTGCGCTCAGCATTTCTATGTAGTTTTCGCGGATTGCGGGTTCATCTTCAACGATGGCTATTTTTTTCATCTTAATCATTATCCTATCGGCTCTGCTGTGCACTATATCGAAGTTTTTAAGCTAAGTACGCTTAAAAAGGCAATTGCCATTTTTTTGCCACAATTGCTCAGCAGTTTGCCATTTTTGATCCCCTTTATTGCCACTTGAGCTTGTTTTAATACAGCCATCAAAACAAAACGTCACAAATTAAAAAGTAAGTTTAAGGATCAAATCATGAAGAAGACATTAATTGCATTAACACTGGTTGCTAGTTTTTGTACTCCAGCAATTGCCTCAACATCTAACTCGCCATCAAAAGAAGCCCATAAAGAAACGGCTATTGGGCTAGGTGCAGGCGCTATTATTGGCGGCGTAGTGGGCGGGCCAATTGGTGCGTTTATTGGGGCATTTGCCGGTGGCTTAATAGGTGATTCAAAAGTAGCTGATAACAAAATTGCAGAGCAAGAGCGTGCCATTACGGTTATGAAAGAAAAAACCAGCGATTACCAACACGTGCTTAACCACAATAATATGTTAGAGCAACAGCTAGAAGTGCTTGCCAATCAAAATGAGCAGTTAACTCAAGTTCAAATTAATAACTTATTGGCGATGACGGTACAATTTAAAACAGGTTCAAGTGTTATTGCCCCGCATTTTGCGCTGCAGTTAGATCAACTCATTACCTTGTTAAACAACCAACCACAACTCGCACTTGATTTAAGTGGCTTTGCCGATCAGCGCGGCGATGAGCAAGCAAATCTTTTACTTTCTAAAGCACGTGTAAATGCTGTGCAAAGCTATTTAATAAAACACGGTGTGAGCCACAAGCGCTTAAGTACGCAGGCATTTGGCGAGCAGCAAACATTGGCTAACAGCAACACGGTGGAAGATAACTTTTTTGATAGACGCGTAACGCTTACCACTCGCTCAATGAATAGTGTAAATGGCCAAACGGCGAGTAACTAAACCTAACTGAATCTAAGTAAAGCTAAGCGTTCGATGGAGTGATTTATGTTTAAATTGAGTAAACCAACCAAAATGCTTACTAAAGTAAGCATTTTTATATTCATAGTGATTGTGCTGTTAGCGAGCTTTAAAAGCCATGCGCAATCACCCAAGTTAGAGCTTTTTGATAGCAATGGTGCGCCAGCAGGGCCAGCAATAATATTAAAAAGCGATGCCAATATGACCTTAACCGGCCTGATTAATCATGTTGTAGTAACGCAAACCTATCAAAACGAAAATCCGTTTGCAGTTAATGCGCGCTACGTTTTTCCATTGCCAGATGAAAGCGCCGTACATGCCATGACGATGCGTATAGGTGAGCGAGTTATTAAAGGCCAAATTGATAAAAAAGTGGAGGCTGAAAAAAAATACGACGA
The DNA here is from genome assembly GCF_000497955.1 of Pseudoalteromonas sp. TAE56. Taxonomy (NCBI): domain Bacteria; kingdom Pseudomonadati; phylum Pseudomonadota; class Gammaproteobacteria; order Alteromonadales; family Pseudoalteromonadaceae; genus Pseudoalteromonas; species Pseudoalteromonas sp. TAE56. Next base: position 81,672 of record NZ_AUTN01000074.1, on the reverse strand, counting down.
GGCTAAAAAATCAGGCAAGCAAGCGGCACTCGTACGCCAGCAACGCGCCAATATGTTTATTACGAATGTGGCGAATATTGGTCCTGGTGAGCTGGTAATTATTGAGCTTGAGTATCAAGAAATAATTGATTACAACAGCGGTACATTCGCTATTAGATTTCCTACTACCATTACACCGCGTTATCACGCGATTAGTGGTGAAGTTGAAGTTAATACTCAAAACCAAACGCATGTTAATCCGTTCCCAACTGGGTGGTTGAGCCCTGTTTACAGCATTCAAAACAGCACTCAAACTGATAACGTACCAAGTAGCCAATTTAGCTTAAACATTGATATAGACGTGGGCTTAGAACTGGTGGATATCAATTCTAAATTTCATAATGTTGATGTACAAAACACCGCATTTGGGCAATATAAAATAGCGTTAAATGAGACAAATGCAGTTGATCGCGACTTTGTACTTGAGTTTAAACCGCTGCAAAAAGAGCAAGCTCAAGCCGCATTTTTTACTCAGCAGTTTGAAAATGGTGACCGATACGGGCTTGCTATGCTAATGCCACCGGGGGATCACTTTACACAAACTCAGCGATTACCTCGCGAAATGGTATTTGTAGTTGATACGTCAGGCTCTATGCACGGGCAATCTATGGAGCAAGCTAAAAAAGCCTTGTTTTATGCGCTGTCATTACTTGATAGCGACGACAGTTTTAATATTATTGGTTTTGATAACATAGTGACTCCAATGAGCGATAAACCACTTATAGCCAGCGACTTTAATTTACGCCGTGCAGAGCGATTTATTTATAGCCTAGAAGCCGACGGCGGCACAGAAATACAAGGTGCGCTTAATGCCGTACTTGATGGCAGCCAGTTTGATGGTTTTGTACGCCAAGTTGTATTTTTAACCGATGGCAGCGTAAGTAATGAAGACGCATTGTTTAAAAACATTCAAAGTAAATTAGGTGATAGCCGTTTATTTACAGTGGGTATTGGCAGCGCACCTAACAGCTTTTTTATGCGCCGAGCGGCAGATATAGGCAAAGGCTCATTTACGTTTATAGGCAGCACAAGCGAGGTGCAACCTAAAATGCAGCAATTGTTTGACAAGCTTGCACATCCAGCGATTACTAATTTGGCGCTAAGCGATGAAAGCGGTAACAGCTTAGATTTTTGGCCATCACCACTACCTGATTTATATTTTGGCGAGCCTATCATGGTCGCTATAAAACTTAATAATGCTAAAAGTGTGGTACTTGCTGGGCAAACAGCACAAGGGCCTTTAAGTATTAGATTAAGTACACAAAATAGTTCAAGCGCTCAAGGTATAGCAAAACTGTGGGCGCGCCAAAAAATTAAGTCATTACTTTTATACAACGAGCAAAGTACCGTTAAAGATGAAGTACAGGGGCTTGCGCTTACTCATCAATTACTTAGCCCGTTTACTGCTTTTATAGCGATTGAACAAACTCAAATAAAAGAAGTGGCAGAGCAAACGGCGCAAGCTACTAATGTAGTACCGCAAGGTATGGCAATGCGTTTACCACAAACCGATGGGCAAAGCAGGCTGCATATAGTATTAGGCTGTATTTTATTATTAGGATTTGGCGCGCTTAAAATAAACCGAGGGCTTAAATTAAGTAGGGAGCATAAATGAAAAAGTGGCTAAGCGCGGGCTTACTAATAGCTGGGCTTGGATTATTTGGGCACGGCACTTATATGCAGGCAAAAGCGTGGCTTGCTCAAGTGTTAATTGAGCAAGCATGGCAAGAGGCGCTTAAATCACCCGGCACTAAAGTAAAACCGTGGTATTACGCAGACAGTTACGTTACTGCAAAGCTTAATTGGCCAAGCCACAATAAAACTTTAAGTGTATTGGCAGGAGCAAGCGGGCGTAACTTAGCATTTGCGCCAAGCCAATTTTTACCCGCAGGGGCGCTTGGTGGCAAAGAGTTTGGTAACAACAAAGGCGCGCTAATAGCAGGGCATAACGACACCCACTTTGCATTTTTACAAAACGCAAAAGTGGGGGAGGCGTTTACTTTGCAATTGCAAAGTGGGGTGATACAAAACTATGAAGTAACGGGGATTGAGGTTATTCATCAATCTCAACATGACTTTTTACAAACACCTGGATTGTACTTGCTTACCTGTTACCCTTTTGATTCGCTTGCCTCAGGTACTGATTTAAGATTGCTTGTATCTGCGCAAATGTCTTCGCCCGATTCACTAAGCGGTATATCAACCACAAGTTCTTGATGGCGCTGGCTTACCATTACACCAATAAATACCACAAATATGCTCAGCCATTGCCACACGTTGAGCACTTCGCCCAAAATAATAGCTGACAAAATAAGTGTAAAAATAGGAATTAAATTAGAATATGCAGCCGCGGTTAATACCGATACTTTGCTAATAGCATAATTGTACATGCCGTAGCCGCCAAGGGTTACACACGAACCTAAATATAAAATACTCATAAGCGCGGTTAAGTCGTGTTGGTTTTCGCTTGGTAGGTCGATAAAAAACAAAAAAGGTGCAAAAAACAAGCTGCCGCTAATACCTTGAAGTGCAATTAAAGTAAGGGGGGAATAGCGATTAGCTAAATGCTTAATACTTACGGTATAAAATGCCGCACACACCATAGCCATCAACTCTAAAAAGTTACCCAGTAACGGATTTGGTGCTTGCTCAGAATTTGGTGAAAGAAGCGTAAGTAAAATACTGCCGCCAATACACAGCGTAAAACCGACCACAATGGATTTACTTATGTATTCTTTAAGTAATACAAAGGCAAGTAGGGCAATAATTATAGGTAAGCACGACACAATAACACCCGCCTGCGAGGCTGATGTATATTCCATTGCATGGCCTTCAAATAAAAAGTACAAGCAAGGCTCAGCAAGCGACATACCCACTAAATACTTCCAATCACCTTTTAAATACTCAAACCGAATAACGTAGCGCCATAAGCAAAGCGATAAAACTAACGTGGTGAGCATGCGTAAAAATATTACCAAGGCAGGGTCGTAAATGGCAATGGCATATTTAAGCGCTATAAAAGAGCTGCCCCATAAAAAGGTGGCAATAATTAAACACAAACTGGCAGGCATAGAGAGTAATTTATATAATTTAATAAAATCAGATCCTAGCATGAATATTTTTAACTTGTTCAAAAATACCGAGCTGGTATAAATTAATTCATCTTTAATTAATGATTAGTAAAAAGCACATGCAAAGGGAACAGGTAATAGTTGTAAAGCTTGGTACAAGCGTACTTACTGGCGGCACCGATAAACTAGATAAAGCGCACATGGTTGAATTAGTACGCCAATGCTGCGAGCTTAAAAAGCTGGGACATCACGTTATTTTAGTCTCGAGCGGCGCGGTAGCTGCTGGGCGTGAACAGCTATTAAAACCCTGTGGCAGAAGCTTAATTGATAAACAAATGCTTGCTGCAATTGGACAAGGTCAACTTATTCATATTTGGCAGAGCTTGTTTGGTTTATATGGGATAAATGTAGGACAAATGCTGCTTACTCGCGCTGATGTAGACGACAGAGAGCGCTACCTTAATGCCCGCGATACACTCAATGCGTTATTAAATTACGACGTTGTACCCATCATTAACGAAAATGACGCAGTAGCTACCAGTGAAATAAAAGTAGGCGACAACGATAATTTATCGGCGCTTGTCGCTATTTTGGCTAATGCTAATAAATTATTGCTACTTACCGATCAAGAAGGCTTATTTACCAGCGATCCGCGTACAAACGCCGATGCCACCCTCATTGGCGAAGTAACACATATAAACGATGAACTGCGCCAACTTGCTGGTGGCAGTGGCACAAATTTAGGCACCGGCGGNGCCGCCGATATTGCAAGGCGCGCAGGCGTTGAAGTTATTATTGCTAAAGGTGCAGGTAAAAACGTTATTTTAAAATGTATGAGTGACGAGTTACCAGGCACGCGTTTTTTAAAACTCACCGCCCCAAAAGATGGCCGTAAAAAATGGTTACTAGCCGGGCCTAAAAGTACCGGTCAAATTGTTATTGATACAGGTGCTATTGGCGCCCTTCAAAATAAAGGCGCAAGTTTACTCGCTAAAGGCGTTACTAATGCATTTGGACGTTTTGAACGCGGTGATTTAATTGATTTAATAGATGCAAAAAATCAAGTGATTGCACGGGGCTTAACGCGATTTAGTAGCGTTGAGGTAAATAAAATAAAGGGTGCGCACTCTAGTCAAATAGGCCAATTACTCGATTACGATAGTGGCGCAGAAGTACTTCATAGGGATGATATGGTATTGCTATAGAAGCACTTTTAGTAAATTAAATTACTTGAGTGTAATTCTCGGAGTATTACACTTTTTTGATTGTAAATTTGTGCTAAAATCTGGCTCCTTAAATTGTTGTAAGCAGAGCACAGAACATGAAATTAGTTCGTTGGTTTTTAGGTTGTATAATCTTATTCTTTAATTTTGTATTTACTCCTCGCAGTAAAAAGCGTGCAAGCGACGAGCAAGCACAGCTTGATCAGCAAACCTCACAATTTAAACTGTATCAATTTAAAGCATGCCCGTTTTGTGTAAAAGTACGTCGCGCCATTAAACGCGAAGGCTTAAACATAGAAACGCGTGATGCAAAAGACAATGAGCAATATCGTCAAGAGCTACTAGAGCAAGGTGGCAAAGTTAAAGTACCTTGCCTGCGTATAGAGCAAAATGGCCAAGTACAATGGCTGTATGAATCAAACGATATTATTGCTTATTTAAACAAAGTAGCTGCATAAACCACTTTTACTATCTCACTTATTTAAAGAGAATATACCATGACAATTCGCACCCGTGTTGCCCCGTCGCCAACTGGTGACCCGCATCTTGGCACCGCTTATATCGCCTTATTTAACTACTGTTTTGCTAAACAACAAGGCGGTGAATTTGTACTTCGTATAGAAGATACAGACCAAGTACGTAGCACGCCAGAGTCTGAACTTGCGATTATGGATAGCCTACGTTGGTTAGGGCTTGAGTGGGATCATGGTCCTGATGTGGGTGGCGAATTTGGTCCTTACCGTCAATCTGAGCGTAGCGATTTATATAAAAAGTACGCGCATCAGTTAGTTGACGATGGTAAAGCGTTTTATTGCTTTGCAACAAGCGAAGAGCTTGATCAAATGCGTGAAGAGCAAATGGCAGAAGGCCTACGCCCTAAATACGACGGCCGTGGTTTAAACCATACAGATGAAGAAATTAAAGCAAACTTAGCTGAAGGCAAACCTTACGTTATACGTATGAAAATCCCAAGCGAAGGCACATTTAAGTTTAACGACTACCTACGTGATGAAATTGAGATCCCGTGGGAAAACGTAGACATGCAAGTGCTTTTAAAAGCGGATGGTTTCCCAACGTACTTTTTAGCGAACGTAGTTGACGACCACCACATGGAAATTAGTCATATTTTCCGTGGTGAAGAGTGGATTAACTCAGCACCTAAGTTATTAAAACTGTATGAAGATTTTGGTTGGGAAGCACCAGTACTTGGTCACTTACCATTACTACGTAACCCAGATAAATCAAAGCTGTCTAAGCGTAAAAACCCAACGTCTATTAATTACTATAAAGAAATGGGTTACCTGCCAGAAGCCGTACTTAACTACTTAGGTCGTATGGGTTGGTCAATGCCAGATGAGCGTGAAAAATTCACACTTAATGAAATGATTGAAAACTTTGACATGAAGCGTGTATCGCTTGGTGGTCCGGTATTTGACGTAGATAAACTAAGCTGGTTAAACGGCATGTGGATCCGCGAAAACCTAACCGACGAACAGTTAATTCAGCGCTTTGTTGATTGGAAGTTTAACGGCGAAATGCTCGCTAAAATATTACCAGAAGTTAAAACACGTATTAATACACTGTCGGATATGGTTGAACTAGCAGGGCACTTTGTAGGCGGAATTCCAATTTACGATCCTGCGTTATTAACAGCCGGCAAAGCAGACGAAAACGTAATTCGCCAAGCGCTACAATTTTTTGTATGGCAGCTTGAAGGTTTGCGTAGCTTTGAAAAACCCGCTATTTTTGCAATCGCAAAAGAAGTTGCAACATTCCATGAGTTAAAAATTAAAGACTTTTTAGAGCCAATATTTGTCGCAATTACTGGCAAAACATCAAGTACGTCAGTGCTTGATGCAATGGAAATTTTAGGCTCTGACCTATCACGCGCCCGTTTACGTGTAGCGCTTGCTCATTTAGGTATTTCTAAAAAGCAGGCTAAAAATATAGAACGTGCGTACCGCGAATACCCAAGCGCATAGTATTTAATAATAACGGCTCAATAGTTAGTTGTTAAAAGTATTAAAAGCCGAGCTTTATTAAGCTCGGCTTTTTTGTTTCAGTCTGTTTAGCTATATGACATCGTATTTTGATATTGTTTAGCCTAAGCATTCATAATTTACTAAATGCTACAATGCGGCATATAAACTCATAGGAGGCAGTATGATTGCAACCGTTAAAAACAAAGCTATTTTTAGCAGTAATACATTTTCGATAAACCTTGTTACTTACCCAACTAATCACAGCGTAATGAACCATATTGACCCTGTGCAGCAAGGGCGCTATTACAAGCTCAACTTTGTATTAGAAAAACCTAAAGCGGGTGGGGTATTTAAATGTTCAAAATGCATTATAAATTTATTTAATCGCGTGTATTTATTCAGACCCGATAAGTACGAACACAGCGTATCTAAAATCGAGTCTGGAAAGCGTGTGCTACTGAGCTTTGCGCTTAATATATAAGTTATTAATAATCGTAGGCCTGTCCGGTGCATAAAACAGATAGGTCGCAGTACGATACAGAGGTTTCACTACAAGAATTGATAGTAAAAGCATTCCCACCTCTGCGCATGGCATCAGCTTTAAGTAAATCAATCGCGTTTGATTTAGAGCGATTGTAGCTTACATTATTTTTACCTCTACCGTCGCCATCACAGCTTTCAGCTTCTATTCGGCCTAAAAGTGTTGCGCCACTCTCGTGAGCTTCTTGATCGCTATAAAATTGCTGTAAATCTCTTTTATTAACGTAAGTGCCAATTTCTTGAGATAAAACGCCGTTGTCTATATCTGTATGATAAGTCATGCTTGAACAACCAGTTATTGTGGCGAGCACAGTTATTGTTGTTATAAAACGTAGCATATTCATTAATCCTTTAATTTATTTAAAGTAGTAAATTACTAACAAAATCAAATGCTGGCAATGTTTACTGCTGAGTAAATTGTTAGCATTTGTAAATGTATTTAGATTTTACTGAGCATAGGGTAAGTAAACAAAAAGAAGTGACAAACATTAACCAACCAATGGCATAAAATAGCCCACTCTAAGCGCTGCGTTTTATAAAAAACATAGCCATACCCCAAGCCTGCAATAAATGAAACCAATACATAGTTAATTCCTCCAGCAAAATGTGCCAAAGCAAAAATACCTGCAGTAATTACAGGGGCAAGTATTGCTAAACGGGTCGGTGTAATTATTTTGCTAAGCTTAGTTTGTAGTAATCCTCTAAACAAAGCTTCCTCAGCTACACAGGTAAATAAAAGATTAATAGCAATAAAGGCTAACCAAAAGTTGGGTACTTTTGGGTTAAAGCTTACAAGTCCAAGCATTAAAGCCGCAGTGAGCGAAGCTAAAACAGTAGCAATAATTATAAAAATGGGTTGTTTAACGTTTAATGGGCTCGCTTTATTAGAGTCTGCTTTTAAAGCTTGTTTATTCGAATAAAAGTAAGCACAAAGAAATAACCCAGCCATAGCTTTATCAAAATTAGCATAAAGGGTAAAAGCAATCGCATCGCTGGTAATACGCTCGTCTATAACAATAGGAAGGTTATTAAAACCAGGCACCCAATGAAGCGCTAACGCCAATGAGAAAACTATAAACACAGTACTTAAAGTAGCGCGTATTATTGCCCGCTTTGTATTTAGCACACAGTAGTATAAAACAACGTAAAGCCCAGTGAACAGCAGAGCATATAAATTTATATAACCTTGAAAATACGCACTTACAACACCTAAAGCTAGTAAGTAGTGCCAAAGGGGTTGCCGCATTATTGATATTTTGCAGTACGGAAAAACACATATAATTGATAGCGCTAATAAATAAAAGGTCATTGTTTTTTATTGCTCTGTTTTATTTAGCCATTAATCTAACAGATTCGACCTCTCAATATTTTTTTTCTGGTAATATAGATAGGTTATAAGCAGTTTAAGCAGTGAACAAACTATGTTAAGTCCTTTTTTTCAGCAGCATGCTGATTATGTTTCTATCTCTCGTGAGCAGGGTTGTCGATTCGCTAAATGCGTTGCTGACGATTACAATCCACTTCACGACAAAGATGCCAAAAAGTTTTGCGCGCCAGGAGACTTACTTTTTTCATTGGTACTAGACCGCTACGGTATTAGTGAACAAATGGAATTTACTTTTGCCGGTATGGTTGATGAAAACACCAAACTTAATTTTCCTGAGGGAGCTGATGAGTTTGATGTTACCAATGGCGAAAAAGTAATTTTAAAGGTAAAGCGCAGCGGTAAAACCAGCCAATGCCCAGCATTAACTAATAGTCTTATAAAAAATTATGTTGAGTTTTCTGGTACTACTTTTCCGCATGTAATTATTCCATTAATGGGTAAGCAAGAGGTAATGATAAACCCTGCTCGTCCGATGGTGATTTACGAATCAATGCTTATCAATCTTGATAATCTTGATATTACAGAACCAGAACTTGAGTTTGCAGAGCCTAGTTTTGAGTATGCCGGTAAGCGCGGAAAAATCACACTACGTTTTAACCTGTTGGAAAACGGCGTTAAAGTGGGTAGTGGTGAAAAGCACATGGTGGTTTCGGGTATACGCGAATACTGCCAAGCAACAGTTGACGATTTAATAGCGTTTTACAACGAACGTAAAGCGACACTAAAGCCAGCTTAAAGCTACAGAAAATTATAAAAGGCGCTAAATACAACTGTTATTTAGCGCCTTTTTTATTGGTTTTTTATTGTTTTAGCGCTAAAGCGAAAGTGAGTAACTACGATTAAATACTTTTCTGAACTGGTTAATTTACGCAGTACAGTAATATGCGTACAATAGCGCTCTTTGTTATTTTAAAGCTAAGCCTATGTCTGCCACTACGTTCACATCACTTAATCTCGACCCGTTATTATTAACTGCGATTGAGCAAAATAATTACACTCAGCCTACCGCAATTCAGATTAAAACTATTCCGCCTATTTTAGCCGGAAGTGATGTAATGGGCAGTGCACAAACAGGTACGGGTAAAACCGCCGCCTTTGTTTTACCTCTATTACATAAGCTTTTAAATACCCCAAAAAAAGATGAGCCAGGCATTGCTCGCGTTGTAATTTTAACGCCAACCCGTGAGCTTGCTCAGCAAGTATTTGCAAGCTTTGAAAAGTACGCAAAAGGCACTAACATTAATGGTGCTTTAGCGTATGGCGGCGTAAGTATTGGTCCACAAATAAAAGCACTTAAAACAGCCCAAGTTATAGTGGCAACACCTGGGCGTTTACTTGATCATATAGTTAAAGGCAGTGTGGTGCTTTCAAGCGTAGACTCTTTAGTGTTTGACGAAGCTGACCGCATGCTTGATATGGGCTTTATTGATGAAATTAGACGTATATTGCGTCATATCCCAGGCGATCGCCAAACTTTACTATTTTCAGCTACGTTTGATGACAGCGTGTTTGAACTCAGTAAAAAACTACTTAAAAACCCAGAGCTAATTGAAGTTGATAAACGTAACTCAGCTGCGGTTGAAGTAGAGCAAGTTATTTACGCTGTAGATGAGGATCGTAAGCGCGAACTTGTATCGCACATGATTGGCATGAAAAACTGGCGCCAAGTGCTTATTTTTACTCGCACAAAACAAATGGCTGATCAGCTCGCTAAAGAAATGTGTAAAGACGGTTTAAAAACCGAATCAATCCATGGCGATAAATCTCAAGGCGCACGCGACCGTGCATTGCAAAACTTTAAAGAAGGTATTACACGTGTACTTGTTGCAACCGATGTAGCCGCGCGTGGTTTAGATATTTCAACACTTAGATACGTAATTAACTTTGAGCTACCATACATTGCAGAGGATTACGTACACCGTATTGGTCGTACAGGTCGTGCAGGTGAACAAGGACTTGCTATGTCGCTGGTAAGTCTTGATGAGCAATGGCTGCTAGAAGAAATTGAAATGTTACTCGATACGCGTCTAACGCCGCAGTGGTTAGAAGGTTACGAGCCAGATCCTAATAAAAAGCCAAAAGACAACCGTAAAAACACCAATAAGTCGCGAAAAGATCGCGATAAAAAACGCATCACTGGTAAAAGAGAGCCAAGTAGGCGTCGTAAATAATAGCTTTTACTTTGCTTTTTTGCCTATACTGGAGCTACTAAGCAGCCGAGGTAAAGCAATGTTTGAAATTGATCAATGGGCATTTTCTGGTATTGATGGCCAAATATCTTTGCATAAATGGCAAAAAACCATAGATCTTATAACGGGGCTTTTTTCAGCCCCGTCTGGTTATATAGTTCAGGCAACAAGCAAAGGCTATCGCGTTGTTATTAGAAGTAACGAGGGTGGATCTAACTTTGAGACCAACCCTATACTCCCTCCTCAAACTCCTCTGTTTTGTCGCCACGTAGCTGAAACTAACAATACATTATATGTTAATTATGCAAGTAATAACGATACATGGAATACCCTGTCAGAAGTCGTTGAAGACGGTGTTGAATCCTACCTAGGTTTACCCATTCATTGGCCTGAAGGCGAAGTGTTTGGCACGTTATGTTTAAAAGACACTAAAATAACAAGCTATACCGATGAATACTTTGAACTCATAGAACAGCTACGCGATTTGATTGAAGACGACTTAGCCCTTGTTTATAGCTATGAGCAAATGCGTGAAATAGCCATGTTAGACTCATTAACTAATATTTATAATCGCCGAGCACTTAACTTACTAGCTCAGCAAAAGCTTAACTTAGCACTGCGTTTAGGTTTTGACGTGTGTTGTTTGTTTATTGATATAAACGACTTTAAAAAATTAAACGACACCTGCGGACATGAAGTGGGTGACAAAGCATTGATTATATTGGCAGATACGCTAAAAACGCATTTAAGAGATGCCGATATAGTAGGGCGTTTAGGTGGCGATGAGTTTGTTGCAGTAATGCAAGTAAGCGATAAAAGTAAAATTAACTATATTATGAATAAAATTTCGACCGAGTATTCAAAAGCCTTACTTAAAGTAAACGTGTGCGATTTATCACTCAGTATTGGTTATAGTTTTACTGATAAACAAAAGCAGCCCTTTGAAGCGCTATTAAATGATGCGGACCACGCAATGTATAAAAATAAACAAGCGTATAAGCTAGCTAAAAAAGCACAATAATAAAAGGAAGTTCGTCATGACTAATACCACAAAACTTAGTTGGTTTTTTCTGCGATAGGTTTTATTTTTTCATTAGCAATAATAAGCTGATTTGAAACGTTCCCTAACATTAGATTTATATCTAATGAGGGAATTATTTTTGGTGTTATGTGCTCCTCTATGGGGTTTGCTTTAAAAAAGCTTGAGAGTAATAACCAAAAATAGCTTTAATAAATAGCTTAAGCTGCAAATCTTTACTTGTATTTATTAATTCATTTTTCAAAGAACGGACATAAAAAAGCAAGCCACTAGGCTTGCCAAGAAGGGTGTGAATTAGTTTAGGCTCAAGCTCTAAGCAATTAGTTTTTCCGCAAGGTTCAATTCCATAATGGCTTTTAATAAACGGTATAAGTTAATTGACGCGTCAATTTCTTCTTTACGGTTTGTTAAGCTTTCAATATTTAAGCCCAGCGGCACGTCTAAATGTGCACAGCTTTTAAGTATTAAGTCGAGGTTCTCGCGGCAAATACGAACTGATTCGCTTAATGTATTGTCTGCATCAAGCATGCGCCATTTAGTTGCCTCTGGCACTGAGATACCCAACCATTGCATAAATTCTAAGGTTTTTTCGCCGCCGCACGGGGTAAACGTTAATATAATACGTTGTGGTGTAATCCCTTGTGCTTTACATGTACGCGCGTAGCTAGTAATTAGCTCTATAGTCGCTTGTGCGTCGTAAACAGCTTGCGATATAAAAAACTGACAACCTTGTGCTGTTTTTTCTATTAAGCGTTCGTGCTCATTTCGTTTACTTGAATGGCGCTCGGCAATCGTAACGCCCCCTAAAAAGAAATCATCTGATTGCTCAGCTAATGCTTTATACGCGTCTGGCAGGCTTAGCTTTATATCGCCTACCGATGACGGGCTACCTACTAAAACTACATTTTGTAAATCGTAGTCGTTTTTAGTTTCACTTAGCCAATCTTTAAATTCGCCTACGCCACGCTGCGCCACACTTTTATAAGTAATTACATCTTGTGCAGATAAATCACGCAGTAAATGGCTGTATTCACGCGGATCAACGGTTTGTTTAAACGCAAACGGGCGCGCTTGATTAGTTCGACTGCTTTCGTCTTGAATGTCGTAAATTATTACGCCGTCGTATTCAATTTCGTGTAAGCGACCTAATAGCTTTTCTGCAATAGTTTTTAATTGCGCTTTATCGGTGCCTATTTTAGGCGGGGTAGTACCAATAAGATAAACACCTTGGTTGGTGTCCTCTATTTTCTCTTTTAATGATAAAGCCATAATCCTCATTCCAGCCAAGTGCGTTTTGATAGATTTAATATAGCAGCCATTTAGACGTCTAGATAGATTTATTTAATGAAAGTTTTTCAACTAACATGATGTTTATTCATAGTGCTTGTTCCCATTATTTATAATTGACACAGTTGTTTACATAATAAATTCCCTTGGGACTCTTATATTTATTGGCTTTGGGGCATAATCGAGGGTGAGTTAGTGTTAAATCTAACAACAAATTTGCTCAATTTAAAAAGGGACAACAATGAAATTTAAATTATTAGCAACCAGCTTAGCGGTATCGCTGGCGTTAACGGGTTGCGCCATGCAACAAAACCAAAGCACGCAAACAACAGCACAACAAGAACAAGTAAATAAAGCTGATGATCGTGTTTTTTCGCAAGATTATTTAATTGAAGAGCTAGAAAACGGCTTACGTGTCATGGTTGTTAAAACCGATTACCCTGATGTAGTGTCGCTGCAAATTCCGGTATCGGTTGGATCGCGTAACGAAGTTGAAGAGGGCAAAACAGGTTTTGCTCACTTTTTTGAACACATGATGTTTAAAGGCTCACAAAAATACCCTGAAGACGTATATTCAGACATATTAAAAAATTCAGGTGTTGATAACCGCGCGTATACAACAAACGATTACACAAATTACCATTTAAACTTTTCAAAGCAGCATCTTGATAAAGTACTTGAGCTTGAAGCTGATATTTTTCAAAACTTAACCTACACCGAAGAGCAATTTAGAACCGAAGCACAAACGGTAAAAGGTGAGTACTTAAAAAACAACGCGAGCCCAATTCGTAAATTATTAAGTGCTGTACGCGAAGAAGCCTTTGATAAGCACACGTATAAACACACCACTATGGGCTTTTTTAAAGACATAGAAGCCATGCCTGATCAAATGGCGTACGGGAAAGAATTTTTTGCTAAGTTTTATAAGCCTGAATATGTGTCACTTGTCATCGTGGGCGATGTAGACCCACAAGCAACAATGGCAATGGTTAAAAAGCATTGGGGAAGCTGGAAAAAAGGTAACTATGTTGCTGACATTACAGCAGGGCCTGTTCAACAAGCACCAAAATATCTGCACCAGCAAGATGAAGCACTACCAGGGCATTGGTTACTTGTATCGTACAAAGGTGCTGCGTGGGAGCCTGCTAAAAAGGACAGAGCGGCACTTGATTTAATTTCACAGCTTTATTTTTCAAATAATTCAGATCTATATCAAGAGCTAGTGGTCGACAAACAAATTGCCAGCCAAATGTTTACCTATAACCCAGAGACTAAAGATCCGGGTTTATTACACGTATTTGTTAAAGTAGAAAACGCAGACGATTTAGCCACTGCACGCGATGCGATTAACCGAACTTATGCAAAAGCACGCACTGAGCTTGTTGATGAGCAAAAGCTGAGTGATTTAAAATCGAACCTTAAATACAGCTTTATTAATGGCTTAGATTCGTCGCAAGCGATTGCATCAACCCTTGCCAGCTACATGCATTTTGAGCGCGATCCTGAGGTTATAAACCAACTGTATAAATCGGCAGATAATATCACCAGCGCAGATATTAAAGCCGTTGCTAATAAATACTTTACCGATAACGCACGTACCACATTAACAATGTCGGCACTTGATAAAGCCCCAGGTTTTGAGCAAGAAGTTGATTTAAATGCGCTTACTGCAAAGCTTGAACAAGCACCAGCGGCAGTTGCATTTAAAGTACTTGATAAAACGAATAGCTCGCCATTAATTGATGTTAACTTTTTATTCAATACTGGTGCGGCTGCCGACCCACAAGGTAAAAAAGGTGTTGCTGCGTTAACTGCGGCTATGCTTGCACAAGGTGGCTCAGAGGCGACAAGCTATAAAGATATTCAAAAAGCACTTTATCCGCTTGCGGGTAGCTTTGGCTACCAAATAGATAAAGAAATGCTGTCGTTTCAAGGGCGTATTCATAAAGATAATGCGGCGCAGTGGTATACACTTGTGAGCGATCAATTACTAAATCCAGGTTTTAGAGATGACGATTTTAAGCGCCTTAAAAAAGAAATGATCGACGGCATTAAGTCAGGCTTAAAAGCATCTAACGATGAAGAGCTAGGCAAAGAAGTGCTATACAGTGCGCTTTACAAAAATCACCCTTATGAAAGTTACAACTACGGTGATATTTCGGATTTAGAAGCGTTGACGCTGGATGATGTTAAAGCGTTTTATAACAGCGAGCTTACGCAATCAAAACTCACGGTTGGCTTAATTGGGGCTGTGCCTGTAAAACTTAAAGCTAAAATGATGAGCGATTTTGCAACGCTACCAAAAGGTGAGCAAAGCCGTTTAAGTATTCCTGATGCGCCAGTGCTTAAAGGTCATCATGCAACGATTGTAGAAAAATCGGCACAATCGACTGCGGTATCGTTTGGTTTTCCTATTGATACAATAAGAAGTAGCGAAGACTGGACAGCCCTTTGGCTTGTGCGTTCGTACTTTGGTGAGCACCGTAGTTCTAACAGCTTTTTATATGAGCGCATTCGTGAAACTCGCGGCATGAACTACGGCGATTACGCATACATTGAATATTTTCCACGTGGTATGTTTCAAACCAAGCCTGATGCAAACCTAGGGCGCTCTGAGCAAATTTTTCAAGTGTGGTTACGCCCACTTCGCTCTAATAACGATGCGCACTTTGCAACACGTACAGCCTTGTTTGAGCTAGATAAGCTAATTAAAAATGGTATGAGCGAAGATGACTTTGAAGCAACGCGTAACTTTTTAATTAACTTTGTGCCGCAAATGGTCGCAAGTCAAAATCGCCAATTAGGTTACGCACTTGATAGCGAATTCTACAACACAGATAGCTTTGTAAGTTACGTAACTAATAAACTTAAAACGCTAACGCTTACTGATGTTAATCGCGTTATTAAAGAAAACTTACAAACAGACAATGTTCAATATGTGTTTATAACCGCAGACGGCGCTGATATGCAAAAACGTTTAGCGTCTGAGCAAACATCACCAATGGTTTACAACACTAATAAACCTGCTGAGTTGGTTGCTGAGGATAAAGTAATTGCTGATTACAAATTAGCCATTCCTGCAAAAAATATTGAAGTGATGAAAGTCGATAAAGTCTTTCAATGAAGGTTTAAATAGTTATATAAGTTAAGATAATTAAAATGCCCCATATATTGGGGCATTTTTTATGGTGTTGGATATAGTATTGAACCAATTTTTACACCTAACCCAAAAAGTATCATTGCACTTATTATTACAACTAAAGTGATGTTGCCACGTAGCTCTTTCGACTTATATTTTGATATTGCTGTAGCTCTTTATTTCATAATAAAAAAAACAGTTATCATGCCTAATATGAAGCTGACTACTGATGACAATGCTAACACCGTGGTTATAGTGTGCTTGTTTAAAGTTGTTGCACCACCGAGAGGTGTTGTATCTTCATCAAGCTTAATTAATTTACCCTGGCGTACTTCTAAAACCGCGCATAAAGCCATTGTGGTTTCTTTTGATGCCGCGCCTTCTTTTTCTACCCGTTGGATTGTTCTCAAGCTTACATCGCAGGCATCGGCAAGTTGCTGTTGCGTCCAATTAAATTGCTGCCTAAGTTCTTTTATTGTTTTAGGATTAAGTTGCATTTTAAAGCTTCCCAATCAAGAATTCTAAAATTATAATTAGCAAGTAGCCACCAACTAGGCCTCCAAAAAAGCAACCAAAAAGCACTTTTAACGAAGTTTTTGGATTATTTAATAATGATGATTGTTCATAACTTTTTATAAATTGGCCATTTTTATAAAGTGAGCACTCTAACTTGCCAGTTAAAATATTACGCATTTCAAACATTACTTTAAAATCATTGTCACCAATATTAAATTGATGGCCACTGTGAATCCTTTGGTTACGCTTATTACTTATAAGTTCATCATTTACGTATACTTCTTCTTTCCCTGTAAAGTAGCTACCAAAACACGCTATTTGATTATCGCCATCTTGAAAGTAAAATTTGTAACCTAATTTTCTTGTATTTAATATATCGTTTTTCATCATCGTTATCCTTGTTGAGTTGATGATGCTAATTTAGCGTTTGTTTTTGTTATTTACGCCGTCAGCTATACGCCAGTATGTATTTTGGCATATGACAGGTGAGCTGTCATATGTTGTTAGCTTTTGATTTTTATTAATTTATTATATTTTAAGTATGTATTGGAAATTTTAGCAACTGTCGTATAACTTAATCTAAAAAGTGGGTATGTATTTAAAATATCATTTCTGGGTGCTAGGGCGTGTTGAACTCTGTGGATTGAAATTTGTTCAATCTAGGGTCGATTTAATCGCGGCGCGCGGTTTGTAACCTAGTGGGCTCGATAACTGCTCCTGCGTTATTCTACTGGCTTACATCCATATAAGAATAAGTAAAAACCGAGCAACAAAGAGTTAATCGTCCCTAGAAAGAACTCAAAGGGCAGCGCATGTTTGGTATTTATGCTGCGTTATCGCCTATTTATGGGGAGTAACCACACTACATAGGCTCTGCCTTGCCTAAAAACCAAATATACTGCTGCAAATCCAATCACCAAAGATCAACACGCCCTAGTTATATCTAATAACCAGAACAAATAACTAAGGGATTAACACCTTAGTGGCTAAATCCGTTAGACTTGGGAAAAGGCTATTTTATATCAACTTAAGGCAGTGCAGTATTATGCGTCATGCAATTTGGCAACAGCTTCGCGATGAAGCTAACGATGTAGTAAAACGTGAACCATTATTAGCAAGTCATGTTTATTCATGTGTTTTGAATCATGATTGTTTAGGTTCGGCATTGAGCTTTATTGTTGCTAATAAGTTGGCTGATGCGGTTGTATCTGCATTCACTATCCGAGAGCTGTTCGACCAAGCATTTGTAAAATGTGACCGTATGCTCTCATTTGTTGCTGAGGACATTAAAGCGGTAAAAGACCGCGATCCTGCATCAGAAACCTATCTTACGGTTATATTAAATCTAAAAGGTTTTCATGCTATTCAGGCGCACCGTTTGGCTAATTGTTTGTGGCAACAAAATCGCAAAGAGTTAGCACGCTTTATTCAAAGCCGTAACTCTGAAGTGTTTGGGGTCGATATTCACCCAGCATGTAAAGTGGGTAAAGGCATTATGTTTGACCACGCAACCGGTATTGTTATTGGTGAAACAGCGGTAATTGAAGATAACGTATCAATTTTGCAATCTGTAACGCTTGGCGGTACAGGCAATGAGCAGGGCGATCGTCATCCTAAAATTAGAGCGGGCGTATTAATTGGCGCGGGTGCTAAAGTACTGGGTAATATTGAAGTAGGTGAGGGCGCACGAATTGGCGCGGGCTCAGTTGTACTTAGCAATGTTCCACCACACACAACCGCTGTTGGCGTACCCGCTAAAATTATTGGTCGACCGGATTGTGAGTGTCCGGCGCAAAGTATGAACCAAAACTTTTTAGCAAATCCTGAGCCTGAAAACGAATCGCACACGAGTGCAATGCTATAGGTAATGAAAAATAATAAAACTTAAAAGGAATTAACATGAACAAAAATAGTTTATTGGCTCTAGGGATTGGGTTTATTGCGGGTGTAGGTTTAACTTGGAGCTACTTTAATGCAGCTTCAAGTCATCCAGAATCTGTTAAGTCGCAGCAACGTTATGAAAAACAGCAAAAGCTTCATACTGAACAACAAAGTAATGAGGTATTAAGTAATGCAGACTCTGTAGTACCTGAGCAAGTAGCTAATACAGAGCCCGCTGAAGACACGTCTCCAACCGATTTAGAACCCCAAATGCTTGATGAGCTACCTTTAGAAGAGCAAGTCACTCAGCTTAAGCAGCAACTCGCCGAACAGAAAGCGACGCTTAAAAGCGTTTTAAAGCAAATGAGAGGCCCTTCAGATTTTGAGAAGGTCTTACGTGATAAATTTGAAAAGCAAACGCGTGACGAAGAATGGGCTTATCGTACTGAAATGGCATTACAAGATTTTTTATTAACAGCTGATTTGGCAATTATGCCTGATATTGTTAGCGCAAAATGTAAAACAACGGTATGTGAATTTGAACTAGCCGCGCCCGCTGATAACGATACATTTGGCAGTGCTCAATGGCGAGAGCTAAACGACAAGTTGATGAAGCAGGAATTTTGGCAGCAATTTAAAAGCACTACCTCTACATCTAGCGATAGCGAGCTTAAATTGTTGCTAAGTACCGAGCTTTAAGTAACCTGTGATTCTATAGAGCCATCAACGAGCTCTGTAATTAAAACATCGCCTGTTTTAATTTTATCCACAGATTTAACTACTTTCCCTTGCTGTGTTTTAGTGATGCTATAACCGCGCGCTAAAACATTAAGCGGACTTACCGAATCTAACCTACTTGCTTGCAATGCCAAGCTATTATTAGCTTGCTGTAATTGATGCTGTATAGCTTGGTTTAGCCTAGCTTGTAATTGCGAAAGTTGATGGCTTGCTGTAGCGAGTTTTTTATCAGGCGATTGGCGCATTAAACGCGGCGTTAAGTTATTGAGTGTGCGTTCTTGCTGGTATAAACGATTACGCATAGCTTGTTGCAGCGCAATGCTTAGCTCATCCAAACGTTGTGATTTTTGATTAAGCTGATTACGCGGATGGCATAAGTTAAGGCGATGTTGTAGCTGCGTTGCAAGTGCGCGTTTTTCAGCAATATCGTGCTTAAACGCGTTGGATAAACGATTAACTAATTGCGTTACCTTGTTATGTAACTCTTGTGTATTTGGGCTTACAAGCTCTGCAGCGGCTGATGGGGTCGCTGCACGAACATCAGCAACGTAATCGCTAATAGTTGTATCTATTTCATGGCCTACCGCACTTACTATCGGTAATTCACTTTTGAAAATAGCGCGGGCGAGCTGTTCGTGATTAAAACACCATAAATCTTCAAGTGAACCACCGCCGCGTCCTAAAATAAGTACGTCTACTTCGTCACGTGTGTTGGCTAAGTCAATTTGGTTAATTAAATGCACGTGCGCTTCTTTGCCTTGTACCATAGCAGGGTAAATGATGACCTCTAGCTGCGGCGCTCGGCGTTTGAGTACCGTTAAAATATCTTTTATAGCAGCGCCGGTTGTTGAGGTAATAACACCAATACGATTAATATTTTGCGGTAATGGTTGTTTGTGAACTGAGCTAAATAATCCCTCGGCGGCTAAGCGCATTTTAAGCGCATCAAATTCTTGCTTTAGCTGACCTTCGCCTGCGGGTTCCATATGCTCAACAATAAGCTGGTAATCACCGCGTGGTTCATAAAGCGATACACGCGCTTTTACTGTAACTTGTGCGCCATTGGCAGGGCGGTAGCTTTGGTTGCGATTGTTGCCGCGCCACATAGCGGCTTTAATTTGTGCTTTATCGTCTTTTAACGAAAAATACCAATGCCCAGATGCTGGTGTAATAAAGTTCGAAATTTCGCCGGTTAATATAAGCGATGCAAACCCTTGTTCAAGAAGCGTGCGAATTTCTCTATTAAGGCGTGACACGGTGTAAACTGCTTTTGAGGACGGTGAAAACATAAAAAACAACCTAAATCTATTTATAGGGCTACTTTATCATAAATATTTGCGAAATATTATTTACTCATGCCAACAACGCTGTTAAAATTTGGCCGCAATTCCTTATCTTAGATCCACATGTGAGAAGTTGCCAAAATGCTTAGAATCGCTAAAGAAGCTCTTACCTTTGATGACGTACTTTTAGTACCTGGTCATTCTACTGTTTTGCCACACACGGCAAATATTTCAACTCGCTTAACGCGTGGTATCAAACTTAACTTGCCGCTTATTTCAGCATCTATGGATACTGTTACAGAAGCTCGTTTAGCTATTGCCCTTGCGCAAGAAGGTGGTCTTGGTTTTATTCATAAAAACATGACTATTGAAGAACAAGCGAAAAACGTACGTAAAGTTAAAACCTACGAAGCAGGTATTGTTTCATACCCTGTAACGGTTACTGCCGATTTAACAATTGCAGATGCAATTGAGCTTTCGCACGAAAAAGGTTTTTCAGGCTTTCCGGTTACCGATAGCAATAATGTGCTTGTAGGCATTGTTACTAGTCGTGATATGCGTTTTGAAACTAAGCTTGAACAGCCTGTTTCTACCGTTATGACTAAAAAAGAAAAGCTTGTTACCGTTAAAGAAGGCGCAGCACGCGAAGAAATTTTAGGCTTAATGCACGAACACCGCATTGAAAAAATCTTAGTTGTTGATGATGAATTTAAACTTAAAGGCATGATCACAGTAAAAGATTACCAAAAAGCCCAAGACAAACCTGACGCATGTAAAGACGACCAAGGTCGTTTACGTGTAGGTGCTGCTGTAAGTGTTGGCGCAGGTACTGATGAGCGCATTGCTGCATTAGTAGAAGCGGGTATTGATGTTTTACTTATTGATACGTCGCATGGTCACTCTCAAGGCGTTATTGACCGTGTTACTAAAACGCGTAAAGAGTACCCTGACTTACAAATTATTGCCGGTAACATAGCTACCGCTGAAGGTGCTATTGCACTTGCAGACGCTGGTGCCGATGCAGTTAAAGTAGGTATAGGCCCAGGTTCTATCTGTACTACACGTATTGTTACCGGTTGTGGCGTTCCACAAATTACAGCTATTTCAGATGCTGTTGAAGGCTTAAAAGGTCGCGACATTCCTGTAATTGCTGATGGCGGCATTCGTTTTTCTGGCGATATTGTAAAAGCACTTGTTGCTGGTGCATCGTGTGTAATGGTGGGTTCTCTTCTTGCTGGTACTGAAGAAGCGCCAGGTGAAGTTGAATTATACCAAGGTCGTTACTACAAGTCATACCGCGGTATGGGCTCATTAGGTGCGATGGATCAAAAAGAAGGTTCATCAGATCGTTACTTCCAAAAATCAAACGAAGCAGACAAGTTAGTACCTGAAGGTATTGAAGGTCGCGTAGCTTACAAAGGTCCTATTGCAACGATTATTCATCAGCAAGTAGGTGGCTTACGTAGTGCTATGGGCTTAACGGGTTGTGCAACAATTGAAGAGCTTAATACAAAACCACAATTTGTACGTGTTACTTCAGCGGGTATGGGTGAGTCGCACGTTCATGATGTGCAAATCACTAAAGAAGCACCAAATTACCGCTTAGGTTAAGCAGCGTAATTAATTTAATATACTGGGCTTGCTTTGCAAGCCCTCTTTTTAGTCGTTTACATTAACAAATGACATTTAGCATCAGACTTTACGAGATACTCCATGAGCAAAGATATTCACGATTCACGAATTCTCATTTTAGACTTTGGTTCACAATACACGCAATTGATCGCGCGCCGTATCCGCGAAATTGGTGTTTACTGTGAGCTATGGGCATGGGATGTGACTGAAGAGCAAATCCGCGAGTTCAACCCACAAGGTATTATTCTTTCTGGTGGCCCAGAATCAACAACGCTTGAAAATAGCCCGCGCGCTCCTGAGTATGTATTTAATGCAGGCGTGCCTGTACTAGGTATTTGCTACGGTATGCAAACAATGGCAGCTCAACTAGGCGGAAACGTACACAGCTCAGATAAAAAAGAGTTTGGTTACGCACAAGTAGAAAAAGTGGGCAATTGTGCATTATTTGATGCAATTGAAGACCATATTACAGATGGCGGCAACGGCATACTTGACGTTTGGATGAGCCATGGCGATAAAGTAATGGATATTCCAGCTGACTTTACTACAACAGCTAAAACATCTACTTGTCCACATGCTGCAATGTCTAATGAAGAAAAACGTTTTTACGGCGTACAGTTTCATCCAGAAGTGACGCACACGCATCAAGGTCAGCGCTTATTAGAGCGTTTTGCTATTGATATTTGTGGCTGTGAAAAGTTGTGGACTGCTGCAAAAATTATCGATGATGCTATCGAGCGTATTAAAGAAACTGTAGGTGATGACGAAGTTATTTTAGGCCTTTCTGGTGGTGTTGATTCATCGGTTGTGGCTATGCTAATTCACCGTGCAATTGGCGAAAAGCTAACATGTGTATTTGTTGATAATGGTTTACTTCGTTTAAACGAAGGCCAACAAGTAATGGACATGTTTGGTAATAAATTTGGTTTAAACATTGTTAAAGTTGAAGCCGAAGAGCAGTTTTTAAATGATCTTGCTGGTAAGTCAGACCCAGAAGATAAGCGTAAAGCCATTGGTCACACGTTTATTAATGTATTTGATGAGCAAGCCAAAAAGCTTAAAAATGCAAAATGGTTAGCGCAAGGTACAATTTACCCAGACGTTATTGAATCTGCGGCATCTGCCACAGGCAAAGCACATGTTATTAAATCTCACCACAATGTGGGCGGATTACCAGATGACATGAAAATGGGACTTGTTGAGCCATTACGTGAATTATTCAAAGATGAAGTACGTAAAATTGGCCTAGAGCTAGGTTTACCGTACGACATGCTTTACCGTCACCCTTTCCCTGGACCAGGTTTAGGTGTGCGTGTACTTGGCGAAATCAAAAAAGAATACTGTGATTTATTACGCCGCGCTGATGCGATTTTCATCGAAGAGCTTCACAAAGCTGAGCTTTACCATAAAGTAAGCCAAGCATTTACTGTATTCTTACCTGTTAAATCGGTAGGGGTTATGGGCGATGCACGTAAGTACGATTGGGTTGTATCACTTCGTTGTGTTGAAACAATCGACTTCATGACTGCGCGCTGGTCACATTTACCATATGAGTTTTTAGGTGTGGTATCAAACCGTATCATTAACGAAATAGATGGTATTTCACGTGTAGTTTACGATATTTCTGGTAAGCCACCGGCAACTATTGAGTGGGAATAACGCTAAGCGTATAAGCTTATTTTAGTCAGTTTATAGTTGCTCATTAAAAAGCCCGTTTATAAAACGGGCTTTTTTACGACTACAGCTTCGTGCTGATAGGTTTTTACTTGTGTGTTTCTAGCTCTGTTATTAGTCCTTTTACAAGGCTAATACTGCCAAGTAATAAAATAAGCGTAAAAGGGAGCGCCGCAATGATCGTTATATATTGTAGCGCTTGAATAGACTCAGTCCCCCCAATCCAGAGCATTAGCATTGCAATAATACCTGCAATATTAGTCCATACTAGCTTTTGTTTTATTGGTACTTCAAGTTTACCGCCTGATGTAAGGCTATCTATCACAATAGAGCCCGAATCTAGAGTCGTTACAAAAAAGATGATAATCAACGCGATAGCTAAAAGCGAAAGCACTGTACTAAAAGAGTATGCATCCAACATATAAAATAAGCTAAGTGATACATCAGTAATACCTTTATCGGCGCCTAGCACTCCAATTTCATTTATAACCTGATCGATAGCTATCCCACCAAAAACCGACATCCAGGCTGTAGTAACAAGCGTTGGGATAAGTAATACGTATACTAAAAACTCTCGTATGGTGCGGCCTTTAGAGATACGTGCCACAAACATGCCAAAGCAAGGTGCGTAAGCCACCCACCAAGCCCAGTAAAATACAGTCCAGCTATGTAGCCACTCAGTGTCTTCTCGGCCTGTGCTTGAGCTCAAAGGTATAATATTTTTTACATAGCCGACGACTGCGGTGTAGCCAGAATCAAGTACGGTAGTAAAATTTAAAATAGCAATTAGAGCAAGAAACACAAAAGCAATGCCCATATTAATGTTGCTAAGCAGTTTAACGCCGCCATCCATACCACGTATAATCGACAAAATGGCTAAGCCCATAATCAGTAAAATGATGCCTTGTTGCAATAGTAGCGAATTTTCAAACCCTAAAACATGGCTTATCCCACTTGCTGCTTGCGAACCACCGAGACCAAGTGATGTAGCCAGACCAAATAGAGTCACTAAAACAGCCATTACATCTATAACATCGCCTAGTTTTCCCCATACTAGATCCCCAAAAAGTGGATAAAATATAGAGCGCATTGAAAGTGGTAAGCCTTTATTATAAACAAAATAAGCTAGGCATAATGCGGTCATCCCATAAATCGCCCACGCATGAAGACCCCAATGGAATACCGTTGCACCTAAGGCAATTTCTCGACCTTGCTCGGTAAATGGTTCAGCATTGAGAGGAGTACCTGCCCAGTCTGTATAAAATGCGGTTGGTTCGGCAACACCCCAAAAAATAAGCCCTATGCCCATGCCAGCAGCGAATAACATTGAAATCCAAGAAAGGGTAGAGTAGTCGGTTGTTGCTTTATCGCCGCCTAAGCGAATTTTTCCAAGCGGAGATACTGCAATGCCGATAGCAAAAAGCAGGAGTATATTTGCTCCCCACATAAATACGAAATCAAAATTTACGAGTGCAGCATTTTTTATCGTGTTAATAGCGTCTTTTGTTTCGCTAGGTGGCAAGGCGAGTAAAGTTATTATGAAAAGTAAAGATAAGCCAATTGAAATAGAAAACACATTACTATGAATATCCATCCCCCATTTACTGACGTTATCTTGACCTACTTGATAATCGGTTGAATCGATACTATATTTTTTTGATTTAAACTTCATATAACATGGTGTAAACCATCCGCAAAAGCGAATAGTAAAACTCCTCCATATTGGTATTGTGTATAACCCGCGTGAATAAGATACATGATGAAATATGCAATTTAGAGATAAAGCGCGGATCTTCTGGAGGAAAACTGTATCATAAATGCTATCAATGTTATTGATTTGTTTGTATGTTTACTCATCCGCTAAGTTTTATTTAGTTAAGAAAACAGTAATGACAGTTACTTTAGGTGTTTTTTTTCACCAACTTTTTGAATGGAACTGATGCTCTTTATGTTTCTATGATGTCTATTCTTAATAACCCTCGCTGGGCAGAGCGCTAAATAAAAGTATTTATTGTGTTACTACAGTAGATAAAACAGCGAATTAGCATGCTAATTCACCGTTTTGTTTATTTTAAAAGCAGTTGAGCTAAAAGAGTGATTTTTCTCTTTACCTTTGGCGAAACTTCTCTATAATTCGTCGTCATTGCAGGGGCGTAGTTCCAATTGGTAGAACAGCGGTCTCCAAAACCGATGGTTGGGAGTTCGAATCTCTCCGCCCCTGCCATTTCTTCTTTACATCGTTTTTATTACTTCTTATATTGTTCAAATGTCTAATCTACTGAGTTGTTATGCATCCACGTTACGCAGCTATTTTTGATATAGAAAATCTTGAACTCAATCAACATTATTGTCCTCAAGCAAATGATCAAGCTAATACTTTATCGCAAAGCACGATAGCTAGTTCTTTAACGCTAAATGAGCAACTACTTGCAGACATTAAACTCAGTGCCGAGCCTATTATTATAAATAGCGTTGTACAGGGCCGTGAGATGCAATTAAACGATAATGAGCTTACATTGCCAACCCCACAGCTCAACGCTTCTGAAAAGCGTGCTTTATGGGCTTTAATGAGTGAACACCTTGATAAACTTTAAACCAGTAGATGAAACTGCAATATCTCAATTAATGGCCGTCGAAACAGCGTGTCATAGCCATCCGTGGACTTTAAATACAATGAGTTCATGCATAGGCGGGCGCTATTTTAATGTTGCCGCATTTGATGAGAGTAGCATGATTGGTTTTTATATTGGTGAAAAGGCGGGGCCTGATTTTACACTTATGGATATTTGTGTAACACCAAGTCACCAGGGTAAGGGTATTGCAAGGCAGTTGTTAGCGCAGTTTATTGAATATGGTGAGCAGCAAAATGCTGAAAACCTCTTTTTAGAAGTACGCGAATCAAATACACGTGCTATTGCGCTGTACGAGCGCGCAGGCTTTGCTGAGATGTCAGTTCGTAAAAACTACTACCCAAGTGATAACCCTGCTAAAAATGGCTTTGAAGACGCTATTTTAATGGGTATGGCGCTAGGTTTAAACTTTTCATAATTAAAGTCGGTAATTAGCATTTAAAATACAGAGTCGCTAAAGTACTGCATTTTGTAAGTTTGCTTTTAGGTTACTTTGTCGCTAATTGCTTGCTCAATGGCTGCTATTAGATCATTTACCAGCTCGTCTCTTGGCACTTTATTGTTACTTTTTAAGTTCTCTTCAAGTGCCGTAGCACTATGGTAAATTTCATCAAAGTTAAAGCATCCAGAACTACCTTTAATACTGTGCGCTACACCTCTTAATGCTTCCCAATCATCACAATGTTGCAGAGCTTTAACTTCTTTTAAATATGTAGGTAAGTTAGCTAAATAATTATCAGCAATTTGCTGGAATTTTTCGCTTTTTAATAGGCTATCCCATTTATTTTGATTATCTTTTTCAAGATGCAGGTAGCTCACGAGTACATTTTCCAGAGCATCTTTATCAATGGGTTTAGCAAGTGCTTTATCGCAACCAGCCTCTAGGTAAGTCCCTATATCGTGGTTCATTACATTGGCAGTAAGGGCAATAATAGGGCCATCATACGCGGCATGGCGAAGCATTTTAGTCGCTTCTAACCCGCCCATTACAGGCATTTGCATATCCATAATAATAAGTTGGTAGTCGTTTACGAGTGCCATTTCTACGGCTTGTGCACCATTATTGGCAATATCGGGTTCAAGACCCCAGGTTTGCAGTAGTAATTTAATTAATAATTGGTTATCTGGGTTATCCTCAGCAACTAATATATTGGCGTCGAAGCTATTGCTGGCAAATGATAATAGAGGGTCTTTCTCTGGTATTAACTGGCTGTCTTGCGTTAAAAATTCAAGCATGGGTTGATCATCAGATAACTGACACGCCACCCTAATTGTAACGCGACTACCAACACCCACTTCACTTTCAAGATTTACATCGCCACCAAGTAGCAGTGCTAAATTTTTAGAAATACACAATCCAAGACCTGTACCACCAAAACGACGTGTAGTTGTTGCATCAGCTTGTTCAAACGGTTTAAATACACGCTCTATTTGATGCTCAGACATACCAATACCGGTATCTTTAATTACAAACTCAAGCTTTTGACTCGATTCTAAATAGTGCACACAAATAGACACACTGCCATTTTCGGTAAATTTAACGGCGTTATTGGCAATGTTTATAAGTATTTGTTTTAAGCGAGTCACATCACTATAAATAGTGCGAGGTAGTGGTAGTTGATAGTCAATATTAAGGGTTAATTGTTTTTCTTGTGCCAGTGGTTGAATAATTGATTCAATGTCGTGTACAAGCTGCACTACGTTTAATGCTGACAAATCAACAGCTAGCTTTTCGGCTTCAATTTTAGATAAATCTAAAATATTATTTATTAGCTCTAATAAGTGTTTTGAGTTACGTAAAATAGTACTGAGATGTTGCTTATCGTTCTCAATCTTGCCATTGTGTAGCAACTGTTCTGTAAAGCCCATAATAGCAGTAAGTGGCGTGCGTATTTCATGGCTCATGTTAGCTAAAAATCGGCTCTTAAGTTGATTGGCTTGCTCAGCTTGGCCAATAGCCAACTCAAGTTGGCTGTTCATAGCTTCAAGTGCTTGGGTGCGACTTTCTACTTTATCCTCAAGATGATGCTTATATTCTTCAAGCTGCTGTTGGTAGTGCCTTATTTGATTAACCATGTGGTTAAAGTCGTTAAATAAAACACCCACTTCATCATTAGTGTGCGCAGGTAAGTGCACCGACAAATCACCATCACCCACACGGTGACTCGCTGCACCTAGTAACTCAATTGGATTAAGTAATAAATTACGTACCACTACAAAAATTAATATTGGTAGAGTGATCACCGAAATAATAACAATTAAGCCCGTTATTAAACTTATAGCTTTGCCTGATTGGTAAAGCACACCTTTTGGAATGGTAGATACGTAATAATATCCGCCGGGCATTTGTACTGCAAAAATCATACGCTCAATTTTATCTATGCTTGAGAGCTCAATGGTCGAAAGCATGCCTATATCGGCCAGGTCGTGGATTTGGTTGAGTTCGTATTCGCTTATATATTGGCCGCGCATGTTGTAGTCAGAGCTAAATAATATCTTACCGTCTTTGGTTAACATCAAATTAAGCGTGTTGTTATATGGGGCTTCTAAAATACTGGAGTTAAGTATTGAAGGCTCTATATGTATTACAATAAAACCAAGTTGCTGTGGGCGTTTTAAGTAGTAATCAACACTATAAATTCGTTGAATAAAATACAAACTAGTGGTGCCGTCATCCTTTTGAATCATAAATTGCTGTTTACTTAAATTACTTTGCAAGACTTGATTAAAAAATGGATAGCTTTTAGGTGCAGTAGTTAGGTTGTTAGAGTAGTAAGCATCACTTTTCCCACTGGCAGAGACTAAATTAATACTAATAATATCTGGATAAGCTTCACTGTAGCTGGCAAATACATCCATAAGCGCGCCAAGTTTTCGGGTGTGGTTACCGTTGGCACGAATGTCGTTTGCTAAAAAGTCGCTAAGTACTGGCGAAGTTGAAAGTAGTTTTGCTGTAGAGTGAAAAGAGTCGATATAGTTAAATATTTTTTGCTGTTGTTGCTCAACAAAACGGCTCATTATTAAATCAGCTTGTTTTTGTGTTGAATTAGTTACATTGGTGAGCGTAAAGCCACCTAAAAATAGCAGCGGTAGAATAACAAGGGGTGTTATATACCATAATAATCGAATACTTAACTTACTGGTTTTCATGACCAAGCGACTTATCCTCCATGCAATCTACCAATAATATGCGTTACGGCTTTATTAAACAAGCTTATAGCGGTCTTGATGGCTGAAATGTAACCTTTAATTGCGCGGTATTTAGCTAAGGTTAGCTACTTATTTGTATAATTAAGTTATTTTAATTTAATAAGTTACGTATTATTGAAATGGTATTTTAGTGATTGAATAAATTTTACAATATTTATGCATGTAAAAGTGACTTTTTATGCTTAATATATTTAAAAAAGTGGAGTAACGCTTATTAAACTTAAGTTGTAAGTTTGTTTAAGTGTTTTGTTATTTCATCAATGCATATTTTTACAGAGATTGGCATGTTGTGCGTGTAGGGCGTTAATGCATAAATACTTTTACTACTAAGTGAGTAATCGGGGTTAATTACCTCAAGTGATGGCTTTACTAAGTTTAAGTAAAAATCCGGTACCAGCCCCATTCCAGCTCCTGCTTTTATAAGCGATAAACAACTATGGAAAGAGTTTGCAAGGCAACGAGCTTGGGTACTGAAGTGAAGTAGTTCTCCATGTTTATTTTTAAAGGTGTGATCTATATTTAACCCTTGCCAAGTATTAGCGATGTAAGGCGTTGCATTCAATATTTTAGACTCTAGCTGTTTAGGGCTTTTAATTACTCCCGTTTTTATACACAGCCTGTCAGTAAAGCTACCTATGCGCTTTTGTTTTAGGGCGCTGTCTTTTGAGGGACCCACTCGAATAGCGAGATCAATATTATGATCTAAAAAATCTATATGCTGATCGGCACTTACAAGCTCTGGCGTTAATTTGGGGTATTGATTCATTAAGTTAGCAATAACAGGGGTAATAAGCGTTTCCATTAATGCATTTGGGGCAGTTATCTTTATATTGCCAGTAGGCTCTGCTTGTTGAGTTTTTACGGTATCCCATGCCGTAGTCGCGATATTATTTAACTCTTTACATTGTATGTAAAACAGCTCGCCGGTTGCCGTTAATGCTTGTCTACGCGTTGTGCGTTTTAAAAGGGTTACCCCAAGCTCTAGCTCTAGCGCTTTTAAATGCTGGCTTACTACCGATTTAGAAACATTAAGCTTATCAGCTGCGGCAGATATAGAGCCTGCCTCAATAATATTTGCAAACACCGACATTTGTTTAAATTTACTCATATTTATTGTTCTGTTTTTCTAAACTGTATTTTTTATTATCTTTGTTTTTAGTGTTAAAAGATATAGCTAATATAAGCGTAATTTATTAACTACAGGTGATCTATGAATAGCGAATTAGTACTTCAAAAATGCAAACAAGGGATAGCGGATTGGCAGGATGCATTTAATAACCAAGATGCAAAAGGCTGCGCGCAACAGTATTTTTCTGATTGTGAAATGCATGCTCGCCCATTTGGTATGTTTAAAGGAGAGGTTGCAATAGAAAGCTTTTGGCAAGGGATCATGGATCAAGGCTTTAAAAATGTGCAATACACTGATGTAACATGGGAAATGCTTGGTGATGATGGTTATGTTTTATCAGCTAAATGGACAATGAACCAAGCGCATGGTGTTGTTCATAGCGAACATTGGGTTGTTGCAGCAGATGGAAAAGCAAAGTTAAAAAGTGACGATTTTGAAGTATTAGGTGAGCGCTAAGTAATTATTAATTTAGAGTTGAGTACGTGCTAACTAGTGAGTCTAATTTATCTAAGGTTGTGAAATAAAATACTTATATAAATTCCTCGGTGAAAATAAGCTTAAAAAGCAACGAATCATCGCTTAAACAATTATAAAATGGTCTGTAATTTAATTGCTGACCATATTTCAAATATTTCTAGTCATATCTCTTCATTATAAAGCCAAGAAATTTTTAAGTTAGATAGCACACTTTTATACCGACTCCTGTTACAATTGTCATTATTAAAAAATTAGCTATTGGCGTTTTATTATCAGCTGTTTATAACGTTAAAATCAGCGGAAATAGTAGTTAATTACGATCAACATTACGGGTTTACTCGCAAGCGCTTATTTAAATGCATTCAACCCCGCATCAAACTAAAAGAATTTATTAATGGCAGACCAAACTATTATCAATGAAATCAGCAAGCGAAGGACTTTTGCTATCATCTCTCACCCGGATGCTGGTAAAACAACTATCACCGAAAAAGTATTGTTGTTCGGACAAGCTATTCAAAGAGCCGGTACTGTAAAAGGGCGTGGTTCTAATCAGCATGCTAAATCTGACTGGATGGAAATGGAAAAAGAGCGTGGTATATCGGTTACTACCTCTGTAATGCAGTTCCCGTATAACAATGCGCTTGTTAACTTACTTGATACGCCAGGACACGAAGATTTCTCGGAAGATACTTACCGAACGCTAACAGCGGTAGATTCGTGCTTAATGGTTATTGATGCGGCAAAAGGTGTAGAAGACCGTACCCGTAAGCTCATGGAAGTTACGCGCCTGCGTACAACACCAATTGTTACGTTTATGAACAAGTGTGACCGTGATATTCGTGACCCAATGGAAGTATTGGACGAAGTTGAAACAGAGCTAAATATAGCCTGTGCTCCAATTACGTGGCCAATTGGTTGTGGTAAAGAGTTTAAAGGTGTTTATCATATTCATAATGACGAAGCTGTTTTATACAAAACAGGTCAAGGTCATAAAATTCAAGAAGTTCGCACTATTAAAGGACTTGATAACCCAGAGTTAGATATTGCGATTGGCGAAGATTTAGCTGCGCAATTACGCGATGAGCTTGAGCTTGTTATTGGTGCATCAAACGAATTTGATTTAGATCTGTTTTTAGCCGGTGAACTTTCGCCAGTTTATTACGGTACTGCACTTGGTAACTTTGGTGTTGACCATGTTTTAGATGGTTTAACTAAATGGGCGCCAACGCCATTACCACGCGAAACCGAAGACAGACTTATTGTTGCAACAGAAGAGAATTTTACCGGTTTTGTATTTAAAATTCAGGCCAACATGGACCCTAAACACCGTGACCGTATTGCATTTATGCGTATTGTATCGGGTAAATACAGCCAGGGCATGAAAATGAACCACGTGCGTATTGGTAAGCAGGTGAGTATTTCTGATGCGGTAACCTTTATGGCAGGCGATCGTGAGCGAGCAGAAGATGCTTACGCTGGCGATATTATTGGTTTGCATAACCACGGTACCATTCAAATTGGTGATACGTTTACGCAAGGCGAAAAACTTAAATTTAGTGGTATTCCTAACTTCGCGCCTGAGCTATTTCGTCGTATTCGTCTTCGCGATCCGCTTAAGCAAAAGCAATTATTAAAAGGCTTAGTACAGCTTTCTGAAGAAGGTGCTGTACAGGTATTTAGACCGCTTATAAACAACGATTTAATTGTGGGCGCGGTAGGTGTACTTCAGTTTGATGTGGTTGTAGCGCGTTTAAAAGCTGAATATAACGTAGATGCTATTTACGAAGGTGTAAACGTAAATACAGCACGCTGGGTTGAGTGCAGTGACGTTAAAAAGTTTGAAGACTTTAAACGCAAATGCGAAAGCAATTTAGCACTCGATGGTGGCGATAACTTAACTTACATAGCGCCGAGCCGTGTAAACCTTAATTTATCGGTAGAGCGTTATCCAGAAGTAACGTTTAACCACACGCGCGAAAACTAGAATTGACCGACTACAGTTAACTGAAAGCCTGCTTAGGCGGGCTTACAAAGGTAAATAATATAATGAACATTCGTACTATTTTAATCGAAAAAGCTATTGCCGCTATGGCTGGCGCAGGCTTACCTGAAGACACAAACCCAGCAGTAACGCAAAGCACACGTCCACAATTTGGTGATTACCAAATTAATGCAGCAATGGGCGCGGCTAAAAAAATGAAAAGCAACCCACGAGAGCTTGCACAAAAAATTATAGATAACCTTGATGTAAGTGATATCGCAGAGAAAACTGAAATTGCGGGTCCAGGTTTTATTAACATTCATTTAAAGCCAGAGTTTTTAGCGCAAAGTGTTAAAGCAGCTAATAGCGATGCAAAGCTTGCAGTAAACGAGCACGCTAACCCACAAAAAGTGGTTGTGGATTACTCATCACCAAACCTTGCTAAAGAAATGCACGTAGGCCATTTACGTTCAACCATTATTGGTGACTCAATTGTACGTGCGCTTGAATTTAGAGGCGATACGGTTGTACGTCAAAATCACATGGGTGATTGGGGCACGCAATTTGGTATGTTAATCGCGCATTTAGAAGATCAAATTAGCCAAGGTGTAGATTTAGATACTGTTGCACTTGCCGATTTAGAAACCTTTTACCGCGATGCTAAAAAACGTTTTGACGACGAAGAAGGCTTTGCAGATAAAGCCCGTAATTACGTTGTTAAATTACAAGGTGGCGACGCGCACTGTGAAAAGCTTTGGAAACTATTTATAGCAACCTCAGTTAAGCACTCTGAAGAAGTATACAAACGTTTAAATGTAACGCTTACGCAAGCCGATATTATGGCTGAAAGCGCATACAACGCAGAGCTTAACGATATTATTAGCCTACTTAAAGATAAAAACATTGCTGTAGAGTCGCAAGGCGCACAAGTTGTGTTTTTAGATGAGCTAGCCAACAAAGATGGCGAACCATCTGCGTTTATCGTACAAAAATCTGGCGGTGGTTTTTTATATGCAACAACAGATTTAGCGGCATGTGATTATCGTTCAAATAAATTAGGTGCCGATCGCATCTTAATTTTTGTAGATGCACGTCAAAACCTACACTTTAATCAAGTAGAGCTAACAGCGCGTAAAGCAGGTTTATTACGAGACGAAACAAGTTACGAGTTTTGCCCGTTTGGCACCATGATGGGCGCCGATAACAAACCATTTAAAACACGTACTGGCGGCACAGTAAAACTTGCTGACTTATTAGAAGAGTCAATCAACCGTGCAGCTGCAAAACTAGCTGAACGTGAATCGGATTTAAGTGATAGCGATCGCAGCGAAATTGCCCGTAAAGTAGGTATTGGCGCAGTTAAATACGCTGACCTTTCTAAGCACCGTACCAGCGATTACATATTCAACTGGGACAGCATGCTAAGCTTTGAAGGCGCAACAGCCCCTTACTTACAATATGCTTATACACGTATCCGCAGTATTTTCCGTAAGTCAGGCGTTGATGCAGCTACATTAAATTCAGACGTAGCAATTGTTGAGCCTCAAGAAAAAGCACTAGCACTTAAGCTACTACAGCTTGAAGAAGTACTTGATTTAATGATCTCTGAGGCAACACCGCACGTACTATGTGGTTACTTATATGAGTTAGCAAGCTTATACATGACATTTTACGAAGCCTGCCCAGTACTTAAAGAAGGCGTAGAGCCAAGCGTGCGCGATAGCCGTTTAGTGCTGTGTAATTTGGTTTCTAAAACATTAGAGACGGGATTAGACTTACTTGGCATTGAAGTTATGGAGCAAATGTAATCACCTTCTGCTGCGTGTAGTTCGCTTTGACTGCGTTGTCGTGCTTTTTTAGCCTAAGTCACATACTAAATGTATGCTCCTTGGCATAAAAAAGTACTCCGCCTTGTCAGCACTCTTACACTTGCAGATATCTGAGCTGTGTAGTTTGCGCTGTAGGTTGGGTTGAGTGAAACGAAACCCAACGATACACCTGAGACTCTATGTTCACTGCTATCGAATACACCTGAGGCTCTGTGTTTATTGCTATCGAATGCACCTGAGGCTCTATGTTTACTGTTATGGATACACTCAAGACTCGGTGTTATTGCTATCGCATACACCTGAATCTTAATATTTGTTATTACTCAACATCTAATGTTTTAAGCTCGCTACTATAAGCTCTTTTCTAAGGCTTTATTTAAAGGACTTGTTATGAAACTCGAAGATATCCGCCGTGAATACCTGCAAGACGCGTTAAGCGAAGATAACTTGCAAGATGATCCGTTTAAGCAGTTTGAAACATGGCTTGAGCATGCGGTAGCAAGCCAATTACCCGATCCAACTGCCATGGTTGTAGCAACCGTTGATGAAACCGGTCAGCCTTCACAACGTATTGTGCTTTTAAAGCATTTGGATGATGACGGGTTTGTGTTTTTTACTAATATCGGCTCTCGTAAAGCGCAAGAGCTTAAAGGTAATAACAAAATTTCCTTGCACTTTCCGTGGCATCACATGGAGCGCCAAGTTATTGTGTATGGCGAGGCTAAACCCTTACCGACTTCTGCTGTGGCAAAGTACTTTTTATCCCGTCCTAAAGAAAGCCAATTAGCCGCGTGGGCATCAGCGCAAAGTCGTCCGGTGTCATCACGTAAAGTACTCATGGAAACCTTTGCCAATATGAAAAACAAGTTTGCTAAAGGTGAAATACCACTTCCTGATTTTTGGGGCGGATATTGTGTAGTACCCACTAAAATTGAGTTTTGGCAAGGCGGAGCGCATCGTTTGCACGACCGTTTTATGTATCAGCGCCAAGCAGATAACAGCTGGCAAGTTACGCGCTTAAACCCTTAATAAATAGATGAGTAAGTAACCGTGCAATTTATTGACTCTCATTGCCATCTCGACTTTAGCGAGTTTGATTCGAATCGTGAATCGCTCATAAACGAGTGTGTAGCAAAGGGAGTTAATCAGTTTGTTGTGCCAGGTATTACGCTTGCTCAATCGCATACCCTCATAAAACTCAAAGCAACTTACCCAAGTATAAAAATAGCCGCTGGGCTACATCCTTATTTTTTAGAACAACATAAAGAATCGCACATAGAAGCGTTATTTGATTTTGCGACTGAAAATAAGCGCCAACTGGTAGCTATTGGGGAGTGCGGGCTTGATCGAAGTATTGAAAACCTCTCTAAACAAACTTATTTATTTGAACAGCAAATAAGGCTTTCTAACGAGCTAAGCTTACCGCTTATTGTACATCACAGACAAAGTCACGATTTAATTGCGCAATCGTTTAAACGGTGTAAGCCAAAAAGTGGCGGGGTGATTCATGCATTTTCGGGATCAATCCAACAAGCGCAGTATTATATAAAGCACGGTTTTAAGCTTGGTGTAGGCGGTGTTATTACCTATGATCGCGCAGTTAAAACACGCGCTGTTATTGCTGCTATTGAGCCAGATAACTTAGTGCTTGAAACCGACTCACCTTCAATGCCGTTAAGTGGCTACCAAGGTGAAATAAACACACCGCTGCATATACCTGATGTATTTAACGCGTTATGTGATTTAAAACCACACAGCGATAGAGAAGCGCTTGCAAAGCAGCTTTACGATTCTTGCTCAGATGTTTTTTGCATATAGCGATTTACCTGCCAACGTTTTAATCCACGTCCTAGCTGCCACGTAAAAATACACGCAATCACTAGCATTAATAGTACCTGCCGACCTAAGTCATGAAAATGATTATGGCTGTCGGATATTGCAGCGCGAGTTAAATAAGTAACAGACACAAAGCCTATAGGGCGGTCATCATCGCTTATCACTGGTTCCATAAAAGGTGTTTTTAGTTTACTAATACCCGGTGTTGAGTCTGGAAGCTGTCCATAAATATGGTGTGATTGCCAATTGTCACTACTGGCAATTAAAATGCCCTGTTGATCATAAATAGTGGCAGAAAGCACAAACTCATCTTTACTTATATCGTTACAAATGGCGTTGAGTTGTGGTTTATTCTTTTCTATGAGCGGCGTTTTAACATTTAAAGCCATAAATTGAGTGAGGCTTTTTGCAGTGCTATCGGCGCTATCGTATAACAATTGATGACTTTGAAAACTACTATTAACGCCTACCCAGCTTAATAATACAAAACAGCCAGCCGCAAGTATTAAGCGAACAAGTCGCTTTCTTTGTGAAGCGGTAATAGGGTTTTTAATATGGTTATTTTTCATAGTCACCGTTTATGCTGCTGACAGCATTTTGATTTGATGTTACAACTACACTAACTATAACCTTAAACCCCACCTGATGGCGAATTTAGTGTTGAGAATACCAGTTTTGATATGCCAACTATCAGGAAAATAAAAATAAACACGGAGATCCCATGTCGCAAATCAACATGGCACAGCCAACTGCTGAGCAGCCATTACAACACTTAACTTTAAATAAATGGTTTGGCTTTAGTGATGGTGTATTTACATTTCTTGATTATATTCCCAATAAAGCATTAGGGTTATTCAGCATCGCGTTTGCAGGTGATTTTGAAGAAAAACACATTGTTAGCATTATTGATTTTTTAGCTACGCATAACCAAACCGTCACTGCTATATGCCAATATCAACCAGATTTAGGGCTTGCACCTGCATTGTGTTTTTACGCGCAAAATGCAGATAAAACTATAAACCCGCTCGTGCTACAAGAATTTTCAACCACTCTAGATTGTCAATTAGTGCAAGTTGTTACTCCACCTAATTTATATGAGCCTGGTTTATTGGTTATGGATATGGATTCAACTGCAATAACTATTGAGTGCATAGACGAAATAGCACGCCTTGCAGATGTATATGATGAAGTTGCCTCTGTAACCGCACTTGCTATGGCCGGTAAGCTTGATTTTAGCGAGAGCTTAAATCAGCGTGTAGCGAAGCTTACAGGTATTGAAAAAAGCTTAATTGAAGAGCTAAAAAATGCATTGCCTTTAATGCCTGGTATTAAAGCATTATGCCAAATTTTAAAGCAGCATAATTGGTATTTAGCAATAGCTTCTGGAGGTTTTGTACCGTTTGCTGAGCGCGTTCAAGAGCTTATTAATTTAGATGAAGTACACGCTAATGTGCTTGAATTTAAAGACGATAAATTAACAGGTAAGGTACTGGGTACAATTGTAGACGCGCAGCAAAAAGCGGTTATTTTAGAGGCGCTTCAGCAAAAGCTAGGGCTTAAAAAAACACAAACTGTAGCTATTGGGGATGGCGCAAACGATTTAGTAATGATGGCAAAAGCAGGCCTTGGTGTTGCTGTACATGGTAAACCTAAAGTAGTTGAGCAAGCGCAAGCGGCTATTTGTGAAGGGTCATTATTGCAATTGCTGTATATGTTGGCTATTCCGTTAGAAAAACAACCAACACTTTAAAATAAATTAAGTTAAACCGCTTAGCGTAAGCGGTTTAACCAAATTAGCTTACGACGGCCCATTTGTTCAACTTGCTCTTTTTTAAGTTCTAAATGGCTTAAAGCTTCTTCAGTTATATCTACTACGTCACCCACACCCGCAACAGCCCATAAGGCTTCTTCTAAATCTTTTGCTTTGTGCATTGCGTATTGGCTTACGTATTTTAGCTCATTAGAGAGGTAGTCAGTGTCAGGGCGACCTGTGCGCGAAATATATAAACGCATTACAAATATAAGTTGCGATGTAATGTCTTTACTAATTTGTTTATAAAAGCTTGAGTAGTCTTCGCCTAAAGTGCATTGGCTAACAATGGCCTCTTCAATGTTACCCTTACGAGGGTCGAAGTTAATCGCGATTGTGAAAGCAAGCGGTGCATCTTGGCGACTGCGATCTTTTATATTAGGCGTTATAACATTAATAATTTGCTCTTCGGTAAGAATACTCGAAAAGTCAGTTTTGTTACTTAATAAACCAAAGTTTTGTAAAATAACATGCATAGGGCTTGCGTATAAACCATAACCAATTGCACCCGTTTTAAAGTGTGCAGCTTCCTTGTGTAAATACAGTGGAAATTGGCATACACTTTTCGTCACCATATTTCTAAGCGCGGTAGATAAGCCTTCTACTTTAGGTGCTTCTTCAGATACTTTAAGCTTGTCTTTATTTCCTTCTATTAACTGAGTGAAAAAGGTTACGCCAGCATGGGGTAACTCAGCAATGCGATTCGCTTTTAGGTTAATAGTAGTAAATGACTTACTAATAGCCATTACTTCGTACTTTAGTTCGCTAAGTTTATGCTTTTTAGTTATTTTTTGAAGCTCAGGAAATGTTAAAAGTACTATATCGCCTTTTTTGAATGTAGCAGGTTGCTCGCACTCTAACTGTAAACCCATCACTGAAAAATCACGCGTGTAACCGTTAAATACTTCGCCATTAATTGTGATGCTAACTGGTGTTTTATAAAGGTAGCGCTTATGTGAGCGTAAATTTACGTATTCAAGTGGCACAATGTCTAAATAAGGTGGCGTTTTGTGTTTGGCGTGGCCAAAATGCTTAAGCTGATTTACTAACGCTTTGTCAAAAGTAAGTTGTTTATAATCTGCCTGCTCTGTTTTATTGCCGATACTTGTTAGTACTACAATATATTTAACGTCTTTTATAAGGCCCTTTACGCGAGGTGATGGCGGCTTATTGAGTTTTTCTATATTTTCACCAGCACTATTAGGTAGTGAAAGGGGTATAAAAGAGTCGTCAGGATGGCTTGGCATTATTTGTATTTTAAAACACTTCCAGCTCTCTTTTTGGCTACCAAAACCTAAAAATAGATCACGTAACTTGGGACTATTAGTTAGTTCTGTACGTGTCGCTGAGTAGTAATAAATTTTACCTGATGATACATGAGTAAATGTATAAAGATAATCTTCTTTGACCGCAGTAATTTGGGTTAGTAATTGTGTAATGCGTTGATGATTAAGTACATTGTACAAACACGGTATTTTTCTTTCATCGGTAAAATAGCGTTGGATAAAAATATTATTTTCAGTAGTAAGGCTAAGACTTGGGTAATATTGATCATCTTTTTTGCTTAAAAATACATATAAAGACGTTACGCGAGGAATGTAGTATTGTTCATACCCTTTTGATACTACAGCATCGAGTGTGTTATCTAAATTCACTTTATAACGACGTTTATTACCGTGAATAAAGCTTTCTAAAAAGTCATTAAAGGCATCGTTATTTTCTATATAAGTGCGTTTTAAGCGAATATGATTAAACTCACGAGAAATATTTTCAACGGCAACAACTTCGTATTGAATACCGTTTTTTAAGCCAAGCTCAAAGTCTTGTTCAAGGCCAACTAAGCGCATTGCAATTAGCTCGCCTTTTTTTATAGAGTAACGAGTTGCTAGCTTAACCTTACAACCGCTTAAAGATATATCTGAAGTACTCGCTGCAATGTTCTTTTTATCTTTGTAATCAATAGTTACTTTTATTGAGTAATTCATCCGCTCTTCACGGCGGCTCTCGTAAGAGGCAAACTTAATTACTTCAGTGCTTAAGTTATTTTCTAATTCTTGTAATTCTGATTTTTCGGCGGCTTGTTTTTGTAATACACGGTGATTATTTTCTGTATTCATTACTGCTTCATAAACGGCTAGGGTGTATTCGCCATGTTGTTTAAGCGCTTTTTCAAACACTTCAATGGCAGTGTCATCCATAAAGTGTTGTTTGCCGTTATGCTCATACGGTTTTACTTGGCCTGTTACTAATCCACGAAGATCAACAAAACGTGCCACTGGCTGAGATAAGCGTGACATTTCCATTTTCATCAAAAATTGCTCAGGTTTGGTTAACCCCGCAGTTTTTGATTTGAAAATCAGGTCAAATTTAGCATTGCCTAAATATGTTTTTAACTCATTCACGAGGTCTTCGTGTTTGAGCATTATGTCATCAGCCATTTATAAAACCATCACCGTCTAATTGAAAAAGTAGGTATACTATTAAGTCCATTTATTAGAAATTCAATAAACGTTAAATCGCGCTATGTTATTAATATAGGTACGATTATTTAAGTAACTACCGTTTAGCTCTTGTTATTTATGTGTTATTTGCCATTTTATTGGCAAATTACTTTAAACTATTTCAAAGCAAAAAGTATGCCCTAAATTATAGCTAAAAAGAAACACCATGTGTATTTAATGATTGTGACGGTAGATTTTTACGCAGGCAAGAGTTTGTTGCTAAGTAAATGCTTGAAATGGCAAAATATGCGTTTAATGGTAAGTATTTTCAAAATTAAAGAATAGTAGGTAAGGTAATAAATGACTAAAGCGGCAAAAATAGAGTTTGTGTGTACAGAATGTGGCATGAACTACCCTCGTTGGCAAGGTCAGTGCCGCTGCGGTGCATGGAACACATTAGCAGAATTTAAACCTTCAGCAGGACAAAGTAAAAAAGCGGCAGTGCGATCAAGTGTTGGTGGTTATGCTGGGGGTATTGGTGGCGGCTCTAAAAAAATTAATGATATTGCTACGTCAGAGGCAGAAAAACAGCTAACAGAAATTGGCGAGCTCGATCGAGTGTTAAGCGGTGGTGTAACTACTGGCTCGGTTAATATAATTTCGGGTGATCCAGGCGCTGGTAAAACAACCTTACTATCTGACTTAGTGGCGAGAATGTCACAACGTATGCCATCACTTTACTGTACGGCAGAAGAGTCTTTATCTCAGTTTAAAAACAGGGTAAATCGTTTAAAGTTAAACTATAACCCTGATGAGCTTTATTTACTTTCAGAAACTAGTGTTGAAACTATTATTGAAGAGCTCGAGAAAAATAAAATTAAGTTTGCTGTCATTGACTCTATTCAAGCTGTTGTAACCGATACGGCAAATGGCAGCCCAGGTTCGCCATCGCAAGTAAAAAGTGCAGCCCAAGCGTTAACTCAATACTGTAAGCAAAATGATGTAACCATGTTCATTATTGCTCACGTAAATAAAAATAACGAAATAGCAGGCCCTCAAACACTCGTACATATTGTCGATGCACTTTTACACATAGATACCAATGATGGGCAAATTCGAACCCTTAGGGCAAATAAAAACCGCTTTGGTGATATTGATACTGTGGGCATTTTTAAAATGTGTGAACGTGGGATGTTGAGCGTGGATAATCCAAGCGAAATATTTTTATCGGGTTCTACAACCGATTCACCAGGGTCTACAATTACCTGTATTCGTAAAGGCAATCGTAATTTATTGCTCGAAATTCAGTGTTTAACGACCGAAACCGAGGCAGAATTTCCGCAGCGTGTTTGTGTTGGTTTAAATATGAACCGTATAAAAATGCTGACTGGTATATTACGCAAACACACTAAAACTAAAATATTTCACGATACTTTTTTTAATATTGTTGGCGGCCTAAGAATTGATGAAACAGAAACGTGTATTGATTTAGCATTGGTTACCGCATTACTTAGTAGCTTAAACGAATTTGTTGTACCTCGTACCACGTGTATTATGGGTGAGCTTAGCTTAAACGGCGATGTACGCCCAATCGACAGTGGTGTACCACGTGTTAAAGAAGCCGCTCAGCATGGTTTTACAGAAATATATATTCCATTTCGTAATTATCATAAATCAATGGAAGGGCTTGGCGCTAAAATTACGCCAGTTAAAACAGTACATGAGTTGCTTAGTTTAATTAATTAACACTTACGGGTGTTAATTTGTAATGTTACTCTTAAGAAAACTCGGTTTACACAAAGAATAGAATAAGGAAATAACATGAAAAAGTTAGTAATAGTTGCAGCAATTGTAGCTGCGGGCGTTGGTGGCGTGAGCTATGCAAATTATGTAGCTACACAAGAAGTGCGTGCAGAAGTAGATAAGCAACTTGCTTTAGTAAGCGAGCAAACTGGCGCTACATTTAAATACGCTGGTTTATCGGCAAGTGTTATTTCAAAAAGCGTAGAAATAACAAACATGGAAGTAATAAGCCCTGAGGGTGACAATGTTGCTAATATTCAAAGCATTGAAATAACTGGTTACGAGCCAGATAAAATATCACCGCATACATCATTTGATGTAAAAAGCTTTCAGTTTGATAAAGATTTTGTTTCAAAATTACCTGCAGATACAAACGAAATGTTAGCGTCGGCAAGTTACGATTTACATTCATCACTTGATTACGATGAAGAGTCTGGCAACAGTGATGTTGTGGTTAAGCTTGATGCAAAAGATATTGTTAGTTTTAATATGGATATGGGCTTGGCTAATTCAAAAGCATTAATGGATGCTTCATTGGCGATTAGTAAAGCACAGCAAGAAGCGGGTAACCAGCCACTTACTTACGAGCAAGAGTTACAGCAGCAAACACTTGTTATGCAAGCAATGAGTAAGTTAGAGCCACGTAATGTTAGCTTTGTTTTAAATAATCAAGGTAAGCTAAAAGATTTATTATCAAGCGAGCTTGAAAAGCAAGGTATGACGCTTGAGCAGATGGAAATGACGCTAGAGCAACAGTTGCAACAAGCGCCTGTTACTGAAGACATAGCCGCAGCTTTAACTAGCTTTGCTAAAGGTTTAAATTCATTTAGCGTATCTGCAAAGCTACCTGAAGGTAAAACCATGATGGAAATTAATCAACAAGTTATGATGCTAGTAGGGCAACCTGAAGAGCTAGTTAAGTTTATTAATTTAGAAGTTAAAGGTGATTAAATATTAGTATTTAATCATCTAATAAAGGCGCCAATTGGCGCCTTTATTATTTGTGTTGTTATAAGCAGCTAGTGACCCGGATAGCTAAAGCAATTAGCTTTAATAATATCGG
Organism: Pseudoalteromonas sp. TAE56; assembly: GCF_000497955.1. Lineage (NCBI taxonomy): Bacteria > Pseudomonadati > Pseudomonadota > Gammaproteobacteria > Alteromonadales > Pseudoalteromonadaceae > Pseudoalteromonas > Pseudoalteromonas sp. TAE56. Next base: position 37,843 of record NZ_AUTN01000074.1, on the reverse strand, counting down.
TGATTATTTGTTGTGATGGTTTTATTTTTTCCATCGCTAAAAACTCGTCAGGTTGATGCGCTTGGTTAATTGAACCTGGACCCATTACAATTGTTTCACAGCCAAGTTGTTGTATAAAAGGAGCTTCAGTACAGTAATTTACCGCGACCGCTTTTTGCCCCGCTATTTTTTCAGCCATTTTTACTAAAGCACTGTCGGTGCTGCCACTAAATGCCGGAATGGGTTCGTGTAAATCAATAACACTCACAGCGTTAGGGTATTGATCATTAATTTCTTTCGTTGCATCGTGTACTAATGCTTGTAGTTCTTTAATGCTTAAACCCGGTAATGGGCGCATATCTATATGCATTTCACAGCAACCACAAATTCTATTCGCGTTATCGCCACCATGAATATTACCTAAATTTAATGTTGGATAAGGAATTTCAAAGTGATTTATTGAATACTTATGCTTTAGTTGCTCTTTTAAGAACATCAATTTTGTAATCACTTTATGCATTACTTCAATGGCGTTAAGGCCACGTTCGGGATCTGAGCTATGCCCAGAGCGACCAACTACTCTTATTGATGTACTCATATGGCCCTTGTGCATAAATACTGGAGTCATATCAGTAGGTTCGCCAATTATACAGCGCGCAGGTTTTAAATTAGGGTGCTTACATATTTGCTGTGCACCTGCCATAGTTGTTTCTTCATCGGCAGTGGCGAGTATTAAAATAGGTTGAGTTTGCTGCTTTTCATCAAGCTCACTAATCGCATGTAATACAAAAGCAAAAAAACCTTTCATATCAATGCTTCCTAGCCCGTACAATTTATTGTCGAGTTCGGTAAGTTTAAACGGATTGTGGTTCCAGCGGCTGTCATCAAAAGGCACTGTATCAGTGTGGCCCGCAAGCATTAATCCGCCATCGCCTTTCCCGCGTTTTGCTAATAAATTAAAGCGGCCCTTACCACCTTCTAGTTCAATAATTTCACACGTAAAACCAAGTGTTTCACACCAGTTTGCAAGGAGTTCGATTACGTTTTTATTGCTCATACACAGGTTGTCTTCAATTGCGCTAATAGAAGGGGCTGCAATCAATTGTTGATACATAGAAATAAACGAAGGCAAAGGCATAAAAAATCCAAAATTATTATTCAATTTAATTGCATAACAATATAAAAGTATTTATGATGAATATCAATTCACTTTTTAAGCATAAATATATTAAAGTAAAGCTATGAAAATAATGCGACGATAATCTACAAATTCATTAAATTAAGTCTTAATTTAGCGTTTTAGCTAGTTTAAGCGAACAACATATATATTTAGCCGTAAATTTAAAAATAACGAGTAATCAATGAATGTAGTTATTATTGGCGCAAGCGGTTACAGCGGCGCAGAGTTAGCAAGCTTAGTTGCTAATCATCCAAACCTTACCTTAACAGGCTGTTATGTATCTGAGGGTAGCTTAGATAAAAATAAATTACTAAGTGATTTATATCCAGAGCACCTTGGCTTACTAGATTGTCCTTTACTTCCTCTTAGTGCATCAGCTTTTGATGACATTCAAAATGATGCTGACTATGTATGTTTATGTACCGATCACAAAGTAAGTGTTGATTTAGCGCCTCAATTTTTAGCTATGGGTAAAAAAGTATTTGATTTGTCTGGTGGTTATCGCCTAGCAAGTAATGATGATTACGTTACTTACTATGGTTTTGAGCATCAACACCCAGAGCTTTTAAATGAAGCGGCTTACGGTTTAGCAGAGTGGAACAGTGATGCTATAGCTAACGCAAAGCTAATTGCTGTTGCAGGCTGTTACCCAACTGCCGCACTTAATGCACTTAAACCGCTTAAAAAAGCAGGCTTATTGAGCAGTGAAAGTATTATTATTAATGCCGTATCGGGTGTTACGGGTGCCGGGCGTAAAGCGAGTGTAGGAACACATTTTTGTGAGGTATCGCTTGCACCTTATGGTTTGTTTAACCACCGCCACGGTCCTGAAATTGAACAACACCTTGGCCACAAAGTGTTATTTACACCGCATTTAGGTAATTTCCCGCGCGGTATTTTAGAAACTATTTATGTACAACTTAAGCCAGGCGTTACCAAGGAAAACGTTGCATCGGCTTATCAAGTACTTGCTAACGAGCCATTAATTCGTTTGTTAGGCAATAAAATACCTTCAATTAAAGGTGTAGCTAAGCAGCCATTTGTTGATATTGGTTGGCAACAACAAGGCACGCAGTTAATTGTAATGTCTGCGATTGATAACTTATTAAAAGGTGCTGCCGGTCAAGCTTTGCAATGTATTAATATTTCTATGAATTTAGAGCACACGACCGGCTTAAAAGGGGCGTTTTAAATGAGTAAAAAAACGTGGGTTATTAAACTCGGTGGTGCAGTACTTAATACAGAAAATGCAGCAAAAGCGTTATTTGATGTACTCAATGAGCAAAAAAATAATGAGTTTGTCATTGTGCACGGTGGTGGCTCTTTAGTTGATACATGGCTTAAGCAAGCCGGTTTTGCTAGTGCTAAGCACCAAGGCTTACGTATTAGTCCAGCAGAGCAAATGCCTTATATAGTTGGGGCACTTGCAGGTTGTGCTAATAAACAATTAATGACTCAGGCGATTAATGCAGGGCATAAACCTGTTGGCTTAAGCCTTTTTGAAGCGGGTGTGACTGCTACTCAAAAGCTAAAAGCGCTTTGCTTAGTAGGTAAGTGCAAAAGCAACGACGATTCTATAATTAGTGATTTACTTAAAATAGGTCGTTTACCTATTGTTAGCTCTATCGGCTTTGATGAACAAGGCTTGTGGTACAACGTAAATGCAGATGAAGCTGCAGCGGCTATTGCTAGTAATTTAAATGCAGAACTTATTTTTATGACAGATGTAGAAGCGGTACTTGATGCAAATAAACAGCCGTTACATCAACTTGACACAAAACACATTGATACTTTAATTACAGATGGAGTAATTGTGGGCGGGATGGAGGTCAAAGTTAAGACCAGTCTTCACGCTGCCCAACACTTACGACGCGGTGTGTATATTTCCAGCTGGCAAAAGCCAGAAAATTTAACTGCTCTGCTACAAGGTGAGCATGTCGGAACAAAGATTACACCATAGGTTTATTATGTTTGAGAATTTTTTAACGGGTTTAGAGTTAGACAAAGAAGGCGCACTTAATTTATTAAAGTTAGCGCGCGATATTAAGGCAAAGCCAGAAAAATACAGCCAAGTATTATCAGGAAAATCAATCGTAACATTGTTTGAAAAACAAAGTTTACGTACACGTTTATCATTTGATATAGGCATTAATCGCCTTGGCGGCCATGCTGTTTATTTAGATCAGCAAAATGGTGCTATGGGTGCACGCGAATCAATTAAAGATTTTGCACTTAATATTTCTACTTGGGCCGACGGTATTGTAGCGCGTGTAAATCAACACAGTACATTAACTACGTTAGGTGAATATGCATCAGTACCTGTAGTTAATAGCTTATGTGACTTGTACCACCCTTGCCAAGCTCTTGCTGATTTTTTAACACTTCAAGAAGTACATGGGGATGTAAGTGAGCTTAAAGTAGCTTACTTAGGTGAGGGCAATAACGTGACTCATTCATTGATGTTACTTGCTGCAACGCTAGGTACTGACTTTGTTGCTGTAACCCCAAAAGGATGTTCACCAGATTCGCAAATACTTAAGAAGGCTGAGCAAATTGCAGCAATGAATGGCGCATCAGTTATGGTGAGCGATAGAGTTGAAGCTGCGGTTGGTGCAAATGTTGTATACGCAGATACATGGGTATCAATGGGTGATACAACGCCGCTTGAGCAAGTAAAAGAAAAATACATGCCTTATCAATTAAATCAGGCATTGCTAGATCAAACTGGTGCGACTACGGTATTACATTGCCAACCGGCACACCGTGAATTTGAAATTACCTCTGAGGTAATGGATGGTCCAGCATCTAAAATTATTCAACAAGCAGAGAATCGCATGCATGCGCAAAATGCTCTGCTAGTTACATTACTAAATCCAAATTTTGTTAAGGAACACCTATGAGTTCAATTAAAAAAGTCGTTTTAGCCTATTCTGGTGGTCTTGATACGTCGGCTATCGTTCCATGGTTAAAAGAAAACTATGGCTGTGAAGTAATCGCGTTTGTTGCTGATGTAGGTCAAGGCGCTGAAGAACTTGAAGGCGTAGAAGCTAAAGCAATTGCCTCTGGTGCATCTGAATGTTACGTAGTTGACTTAAAAGATGAAATGGTAAGTGATTACATTTACCCAACGCTTAAAACAGGCTCAATTTACGAAGGCACTTATTTATTAGGTACGTCTATGGCGCGCCCAATTATTGCTAAAGCACAAGTTGAAATTGCGCGTAAAGTAGGTGCTGATGCACTTTCTCATGGTTGTACTGGTAAAGGTAATGACCAAGTTCGTTTTGAATCATGTTTTGCGGCCCTTGCCCCTGATTTAAAAGTAATTGCGCCATGGCGTGAGTGGGACTTATCGAGCCGTGAATCATTACTTGATTACTTAGCAGAGCGTGACATTCCGTGTTCAGCATCTGCTACAAAAATTTATAGCCGTGACGCTAACGCATGGCATATTTCGCACGAAGGTGGTGAGCTTGAAGACCCATGGTGTCAACCAACTGAACAAGTATGGACTTGGACTAACTCTCCAGAGCAAGCACCAGATAAATCAGAACTAGTAACATTAAAAGTTGTTGAAGGCGAAGTGGTTGCTGTAAATGGCGTAGAACTTAAACCTTACGATTGTTTAGTTAAATTAAACGATATTGCATCGCCTCATGGTGTTGGACGTGTTGATATTGTAGAAAACCGTTTAGTTGGCATGAAGTCACGCGGTTGTTACGAAACCCCAGGCGGCACAGTCATTATGGCAGCGCTTCAANAAGCCGTAAGTGGAAAGAAGTACTCGGTGGTGAGTTTTCGCATTTAGTATACGACGGCCGTTGGTTTACACCTCTTAAAGATTCTATTTTAGCCGGTGCAGAAGCACTTTCTAAAGTGGCAACAGGTGAAGTTGTACTTAAGCTATACAAAGGCCAAGTAACTGCAGTTCAAAAGCAGTCACCAAATAGCTTATACAGCGAAGCATTTGCTACATTTGGCGAAGATGATGTGTACGACCAGTCACACGCTGAAGGCTTTATTCGTTTATTTTCGCTTTCAAGCAGAATTTCAGCATTGGCTAAAAAGTAAATTATTTATAGCCTCTTATAAAAGGGGCACTACAGGGTTTGGAGAGATTTCATGGCATTATGGGGCGGACGTTTTTCTACGGGTCCAGATGAGGCGTTTAAGCAATTTAACGACTCTCTTCCCTTTGACTACCAGTTAGCAGAGCAAGATATTATTGGCTCTGTCGCATGGGCTGGCGCACTTGAGCAGGTAAATGTACTTTCAAGTGATGAGCACACAAAATTAGTTGCTGCATTAAATGAGCTGCTTGAAGAAGTTAAAGCAGATCCACAAGCGGTAGCTACTTCAGGTGCAGAGGATATTCATTCACATGTTGAAGCAGCTCTAATTGAAAAAGTAGGTGATTTAGCTAAAAAATTACATACAGGCCGAAGCCGCAATGACCAAGTTGCCACCGACTTTAGATTATGGTGCCGTGATACGGCTGACCATTTACTAGATGCTATTGCACAGCTTAAAGGCGAGTTTGTAGCGCTTGCAGAGCGAGAGCTTGGTACAATATTACCAGGTTACACGCACTTGCAACGCGCACAACCAGTACTATTCAGCCACTGGTGTATGGCATATGTAGAAATGCTAGAGCGTGATGAAAGCCGCCTGCAAGATGCTAAAGCGCGCATGAATTTTTGCCCATTAGGCAGCGGTGCATTAGCCGGTACAGCTTATCCGATTGATCGCCAAGCATTAGCACACGGATTAGGTTTTACAGCGGCTACAAAAAACAGCCTTGATGGCGTATCTGATCGTGACTTTGTTTTAGATCTTTTAAGTTGTGCGTCTATTTCGATGATTCACTTATCTCGTATGTCAGAGGATCTGATTTTTTATAATTCGGGTGAAGCCGGATTTATAGAGCTTGCTGATAACGTAACATCAGGCTCATCGCTCATGCCTCAGAAAAAAAATCCTGATGCACTCGAGCTTATTCGCGGTAAAACCGGACGTGTATTTGGTGCATTTAGCGCTATGATGATGACGTTAAAAGCGCTGCCACTTGCATACAATAAAGATATGCAAGAAGACAAAGAAGGCCTATTCGACGCTATGCCAACATGGCTTGCATGTATTCATATGGCGCAAGCATGTATTAAAGGCGTTAAAGTAAACGGTGATAAGACACTTGCTGCAGCAAAAGGAGGACATGCAAATGCCACCGAACTTGCTGATTACTTAGTTGCTAAAGGAGTGCCATTTAGAGAAGGGCATCACATCGTAGGTGTACTTGTACAGCTTGCGATTAGCGAAGGTAAAACGCTTGAAGAGCTATCGCTTGAACAGTACAAGTCAGTAAACACTGTATTTGAAGACGATGTTTATCCAGTACTTGAAATTGATGCGTGTATAAAAGCACGTAAGGCCCTTGGTGGGACGTCTATTGAACAAGTAACCAATGCTGTTAAAGAAGCCAAAAAAAAACAGCAAATAACGGTACGTGATGCAAATTTAGATGATGTAGAAGCAATTGCCACACTTATACAGCATTGGGCAACGGTAGGTGAAAACCTGCCTCGTGCAAAGAGCGACATGGTTCACTCAATTAACGAATTTGCAGTAACAGAAATAAACGGCAAAGTGTCGGGCTGTGCGTCGTTATACATTTACGATACAGGCCTTGCTGAAATACGCTCACTGGGCATAAACCCAGAAAGTAAAGTGTCGGGGCAGGGAAGACTGCTTGTAGAGCACTTACTTGCTAAAGCCAAAAAATTGGCACTTAACCGCGTTATTGTATTAACGCGTGTACCAGACTTTTTTGAGCAGCAACGTTTTACTTTTTGTAGCAAAGACTCTTTGCCTGAAAAAGTAATGAAAGATTGTGAACTTTGCCTTCGTAAAGAAAATTGTGACGAAGTAGCAATGGAATATATTTTGAAGCTAAGTACACGTGCGGAGATCCCGTGTAAATACGTAGCTTAAACTCCCTGGATACAAAAAACGTACGGTTATCCCTGTGCGTTTTTTTATGTTTACAGTAAACTGGTCGGAGTTGTTTGGTTTGATTATATAAGTATGTTTTGAGTGAATTTTAAGGTGTCAAAAAAAGTTGGCACATTGGTTGCTTTGTATAAGGTAGATAGCAAAATAGCTATCACTACTTTAAACAGGTGATGCATTTATCTACATAATAATGTGGTTAAAAGTTGCACCAAATATAATTAAAACTTTTACAAGGATCAATCACATGCAAGTTTCAGCTAATAGCCAAGTACAAATGCAAGCATACAACAAAACACAACAATTAAAGCCTGCAATGGAACAAACTGCTAGCCCTAAAACCCTGCAATCTGATACAGTAAGCTTCTCTCAAGAAGGTATGGCTGCAGCAAGCAGTGAAGAACTTCAGCGAGGCGGCGGTGTGTATCTACCGAAGAAACCAAAATAGTGAATATAGGTATTAAATGTTTTTAACTGAGTTTTTTGGTATGTTTTCTCTGTCAGCTTTTGCTGTCTGGGGTTTTTTAATGGCTTTTTTTTTTAATGCCTTTGTTTATTCACTAGGTATCAAAAGAAACAGTACCCTTCTACTCAGTTCATTTATTATGATGCTATCATACTCTTTAGGTGATTATTTTTTTACTTTCCTTTCGATAAACGCAGCGACTTATCTAGATTGGATATATTATGATATAGCCACTGTTATATGCCTATTAATTTGTCTTTATTTTATAAAAAAAACTACTCCCTCCTTTCTTTACTTGCTAACAGGTCTTATATTTAATATAGCCTTATTGATATCTATATATATTGATATCTATATATACGAAAATACAACTCATTGGATACTATGGGAGATATATTCATTTGGCATTAATATATCTGATTTAGTTATGATAGTGGTATTAATTGTAGATAGAGACTTTCTTGGTCTTCATAAATTAAAAAACAAATTACTCAGCTACTTCAAATCAAACGATACCCACAAAGTAACCTAGTTTAAAATGTACGTTACTGAAGCCCTAATGGATTATGTAGAAGCTTTCTCTCAATGGGGCTTTCTAATGGCCTTTTTGTACTCATTAGTTGTAAGTATTAACACACCTAAAAAAGAAGCTGTATGGTTATCATTTGTTATGTCAATTTCTTACTCCTCAAGTCTGTTTATCGATATACAACACATATCGTACCTTCAGCTCTTTTTGTTTGATATAGCAACTATTTTAGCCATCTTTATTTTAAGGTTTTTCATTATTGAAAATCTTATATCGATCTACTTGTTGTTAGGGTTGACTATAAACTCATCATTATTTCTTGGTATGTATATAGATATGTCAGTTTTTAATAATTACGAACCTTGGTGGTTTTGGTTTTTTTATTCAATTGTTGTTAATTTAGCCGACTTCATGATGGTAGCTATATTTTTTATAAACAAAGATTTTTTAGCTTTAGCTGCAATTAAAACATGGTTCCACAATAGTATTATGAAAAGGAATAAATAGTAGTGGCTGACATACTATGGGCTTTGGTAGATTTAGGGTATAACGTAGCAATACTATTTACATGGTTCTTCCTAATCGCATTTTTATATAACCTATCAGCGAGTATTAATAAAAATGATAAAAGTAGAATGCATCTTTCATTTATAATGATGGTCTCATATATATCTAGTCTTTTTATGGATCCACTTATTGAAAATCCTCATCTAAATTACTTCTATTATGATCTTGCTACTATTAGCGTCCTGATACTTTGGCGGTTTATATATAAAAAATTAGTACCAATTGCTTTCTCCTATTTAATTGTTGGGCTTTTTATTAATGCATGTTTATTTTTAGGTATGCATTACGATATTGAAATTGCAGGTACTCTTTACTATTGGTGGTTTTGGACTGTTTATATTTTTGGAATGTACTTTGTCGATTTTACAATGGCATTGGTATTAATCATCAATAAGGATGTTTTAGGCTTAAACAAGCTCTTAAAGAGTTTTAAAAAGTTATATTTAAATGGGTGAGGCGGTAAAGTTCAACTGAATACAACAGTGGTTTTATGCCTTTTTGATGTTGCCGTAAAGCGGCATAATTTTTATTTATCTAGTGTTGGAGTAAGATGGTTGAGCTACTTTTAAATACAAATATCTCTTTTTATATAGGTGCTTTTGTACAGTGGGGCTTTTTGATGGCTTTTTTATATTCTTTAGTAAGTTCGATAAATAGCGCAGATAAAAGCATTGTTTGGCTATCTTTCATCATGGCACTTTCTTACTCTTCTAGTATTTTTATTGATATGGATGCGATAACTTACTTCGATTTTTTCTTATTCGATATTATTACTCTATTTGTTATTATTTTATCTGGCTTTTATATAAAGATTAGCGGTGTATACATTTATTTATTATTTGGTTTAGGTATAAACACCTTACTATTTTTTGCAATGTATATAGATAATGATGTTATGCACCATTATGAATTTTGGTGGTTCTGGTGGGTGTACATAGTAGGTATGAATTTTACAGATTTGACCATGGTTTTGATTTTCTTTATAGGTAAAGATGTTTTAAAACTTGCTTGGTTAGAAGGAAAGCTAAATAAAGTGTTTAATAAAAGGACCTATTAGTAATGGTTTTCAGTGCTAACAGGCCTTATTTATTATTAACTGGCACCACAGCCCAGTTTAGTTTTTAGAGCTTTAACAATTACAGGGTTTACAAACTCGCTTACGTCACCATTATGGCGAGCGACTTCTTTAACGAGTGTTGATGAAATAAATGAATTTTGCTCTGCGGGTGTTAAAAATACGCTTTCTAAATCAGGGTTTAGGCGCCGGTTCATATTCGCTAATTGAAATTCATAGTCAAAATCAGAGACCGCTCTAATACCGCGAATAAGCACATTAGCATTGTGATCGCGCGCAAGGTCAGCCAATAAACCAGAAAAACCAATTACCTTAACATTGTTTAAGTGGTTTAAAATAGTGTTTGCAAGTTCAACACGTTCTTCAAGGCTAAAGCAGGGTTTTTTACTTGGATTATTAGCAACAGCAACTAATACGGTATCAAACATTTTAGCCGCACGTTGAATAAGGTCTGTGTGCCCGTTAGTTAATGGATCAAAGGTGCCTGGGTAAATTGCAATAACTTTCATAATATTCACTGTTTATTATTTTAGCGCTAGTTTAACAGTGTTTATGCCACAAAGCAGCCTAGCTAAAAAACCATATAAACACTTACTTTCTTTAAACAGGTCAGTCCATGGTGGGAGTGTTTTAATGATTCATATTTGTTTATACTGTTTACCTCTTTTGAGTGTAATGTAGCCTATAGATAATTTGAGTATTAGCATATGAATACCAAGGATAAAATAATACACACCAGTATTTTGTTGTTTAACGAAAATGGTGAGCGTGCAATAACGACAAATCATATTGCATCAAACTTAGGGATGAGCCCGGGTAATCTTTATTATCATTTTAAAAATAAAGAAGACATTATCCGTCATATTTTTGCGTTGTATCGCGATCATTTAAATACTCACTTTAAACCAATAAATAAAGATGATGATGCTTTTAATCATTTAACGGCTTACCTAGATTCGTTATTTGAGCTGATGTGGCGCTATCATTTTTTTTACGACAATCTCGGTGATATTCTCTCTAGAGATGCTGATTTAAAACAAGCTTATATTGATTTTCAACTCGAATTACTAGAGCAAGTTCGTAAAATTATTTTAGGACTTCGCGACAGTGAAATGATTGCTATTGATGAGCAAGATGTCATTGATTTAGCACATACACTAAAGTTAACGGTTAGTTTTTGGACACCTTATATTAAAGCCCGTAGGCCAAGTGGTACGCTTGCTGAGCAAGATATATATCATGGTATTTTAAAAGTACTTACATTATTTAGAGCGTACAGTACCGATAAAAGCATTGATAAAATGAACCTGCTACGTGAAAAATATACTGAATTAGCACAACAAGCCCCAACTGTTGTTTAGCCTTTGCTCTTGGTTGTTTCCTAGGCGCTGAATTTTTTGCTATAATCCCGCGCCAAATGCCTGGGAGCGCGAATTCCCGCAGTCTAAGAGTGAACTATGCTTAAATTTATCGTCAAACTACATCCTGAAATAGCCATTAAAAGCCGTTCGGTCCGTAAACGCTTTACTAAAGTGTTAGAAAATAACATTAAAATTGTATTGCGACGTGTTGACGAAAAAGTACAAGTAAGAAATAACTGGGATAACATTTCAGTTGTTACGAAACTTGAAGACGCACAAGTTCGTCTTGATTTTATCGATAGCCTTAAACGCATCCCTGGCATTGTTCAATTTATTGAAGTAACCGAAACACAATTCGAAACTCTTGATGATATCTACCAAAAAACAATAGCGTTAGTTGGTCATACAATTGTAGGTAAAACCTTTTGTGTTCGTGCAAAGCGTATAGGTCAACACGACTTTACCTCAACTGATTTAGAGCGTTATGTTGGTGGTGGATTAAATCAACATATCGAAGGCGCAAGCGTAAAGCTTAGCCGCCCAGAAGTAACAATACGCTTAGAAGTAAAAGATGATAAAGCTTACATTGTTTCGCAAACCCATTTTGGTATGGCTGGTTTTCCGCTGCCAACGCAAGAAGATGTGCTTTCGCTTATGTCGGGTGGTTTTGACTCTGGCGTAGCAAGTTACCAAATGATTCGTAAAGGCGCGCGCACACATTTTTTATTCTTTAACCTTGGTGGCGCAGCCCACGAAATTGGGGTTAAGCAAGCAAGTTACTACTTATGGAAAAAATACAGCTCTACACATAAAGTTAAATTTGTAACGGTTGATTTTGAACCTGTTGTTGCTGAAATATTAGAGAACGTTGAAAACAGCCAAATGGGTGTTGTACTTAAACGTATGATGATGCGCGCGGGTAGTGTAGTTGCCGAAAAGTTAAACATTCAGGCACTTGTCACTGGTGAAAGTATTGGCCAAGTATCTAGTCAAACATTAGCGAATTTAAGCGTGATTGACCGTGTTACTGAAACACTTATCTTACGTCCGCTTATTCAACACGATAAGCAAGAAATTATTAATATTGCTCGCCAAATTGGTACAGCCGAAATGGCAGAAACAATGCCTGAATACTGTGGTGTTATTTCTAAAAAGCCAACGGTTAAAGCCAAAATAGACGTTATTCTTGGTGAGGAAGAAAAATTCGACTTTGATGTGCTTGATACTGTTGTAAATAATGCACGTATAATGGACGTGCGTGATATTGATGTAGAAGCCAAGCAAGAACTTAAAGAAGCTGAGTCGGTTGCTGATTTACCTATAGGCTCTGTAGTAGTTGATATTCGCTCTCCTGAGGAAGAAGAAGCTGCGCCCTTAGAAATTGATGGTATTGAAGTGGTGCATTTACCGTTCTTCCGTCTGGCGACTAAGTTTGGTGATTTACCAAAAGACACTGACTATTATTTATATTGTGATAGAGGTGTAATGAGCCAACTACAGGCACTTATGCTGCACGAACAGGGCTTTGAAACTGTAAAAGTTTATCGTCCGTAAAGTAAAAAACTTATATAAGCGTGGTTTACACCACGCTTTTTTTTGCCTGAATTTTAGCAAGTAACTCATCATTGTAAGGTGTTGGAACACCGTGGAGTTTACCTTGTTGGCTAATATAGCCACATATAGCTGATATTTCAGTTTCTCTGCTATGCGCTACGTCTTGCTGCATTGAAGAGTAATTGTCAGACGTTAATTCCATTATTTTATAAGCGGTATTAAGTGCTTTAATCAATGGGATATTAAGCCCTTGTACCTTTGCTATATTGCATGCTTCAGTGAGTGCATTAAAAATTATAGCGTTGTACTTAGGTGCGCGTAAATCACCATTTTTTACATTATTTAAGGCGCTTAATGGGTTAATAGCAATATTTACGAGTAGTTTTTCAAAACGAAGCTGCTGAATGTTATTAGTAAACTTTAGGTTGGGTATTACTTTAAAAATATCAGCTATTGGCGCACTATTTTGAAAAGCTAATTCATTACAGTCACCAATAACGCTTTGCCCTTCACCAGTGTGCTGCACAATGTATTGGTTTGATTTAAAGCCCGCTATACTTGTAGTTAAAAAGTAGAGCGCTTGGTGAGTGCTTAGTTGGCTATTTACCTCATCAACATTACCCATTCCATTATGCGAAAGTACAACAGAGCAATGATTTGGTAAAAGCGGCTTTATTTGTGAAAATGCATCAAGTACTTGAAAGGCTTTAACGGTAAATAAAACAACATCAAATTCAGCTGCTTTATTTAGCTGATTTAATGAAATAAATTGTGCGTCAATTTTTTTAGATGCGCTTTTACCTCGACTATAAAAGCGGGTATTTGTTGGGCTCTTGCGAGTTAAAACACTGACATTATGCGACGCGCTTAGAAAATGGCTAAGTAACAAGCCAATAGCACCATCGCCAACAATTAAAATATTAGCCATATGGGTTCTTTTTTCGAGGTGTAAAAATTACTCTAAGTAAAAAGTAGCTTGCAGCACCTGCAAAATCAGCAAAAAAATCACCGAGTGATGCTTGCCTATATGGAAGTGCATCTTGCATTATTTCTATAGAAGCGCCATAACCAGCCANTGGCTAGTATAAAAAAAATCCCAAAATGGGCGACTTTATCAACATGAGGAAATAAATTTACAACGCCACCTTTTACTTCTTTGGCAAATAAAAAGGTAAAAGCTACTATGCTGATTAAAAAAATTGCTTGATAAACACGCCTTGTCACGACAAATCCTAAAATCGCTTAAAAAAGAAACTGGATTATATCAAACTAAATTAGTATCGCACCTGAACAAGATGCAGAAAAATGTAAATATTTATAATTTTAGCGTTATAATTGCGACATAAAATTAAGATTAAATAGTTAGGAGCAAACCAATGCCTTCATTTGATATTGTATCTGAAGTAGAAATGAACGAAGCTAAAAACGCAGTTGATAATGCAAATCGTGAGCTAGAGACCCGCTTTGACTTTAGAGGGGTTGATGCATCTATTGAGCTAAATGATAAAACAATTAAGCTTAAAGCTGAAGCTGACTCTCAGGTTATGCAATTATTTGATATTTTAGCAAGCAAGATATCTAAGCGTGGTATGGATGTATCAAGCTTGGAACTTCAAGATATTAGCCGCGCAGGTAAAAATGTTTTTCGTAATGTGGGCTTAAAACAGGGCATCGAAAAAGATATGGCTAAAAAAGTAGTTAAAGCCATTAAAGACTCTAAAGTTAAAGTTCAAGCTGCTATTCAAGGCGAAGAAGTTCGTGTAACGGGTAAAAAACGTGACGATCTTCAAGAGGCTATGCAAGTAGTACGCAGCGCTGAACTAGGTCAGCCTTTTCAGTTTAAAAATTTCCGCGATTAATAAAGCTTTATAAGCTTTGTAATAAAGCGCGCTTTGATTTTTTACTTTTGATTAAAGCCGCTTTATATATTCCCTTCTAAAGACCTTTCTTCGATTGATCCACTTTTTAGTATTTAAGCTACTATATTTATTACATGTGATTTTTATACAAGGTATTAAATGAAAGCCTATCAATTATTTTTGCTATTTCTGTTAGCTCTATTTACGCAGCCTAGTTTATCAAAAGCAATTGATATTAATATATTGGTTGAAGATGGCTATTTCCCGATTGTTATTGATGCACAAACACAACGAGGGCTTGCACCTGAGTTTATAAAAATATTGAATGACTCACAGAGCGAATTTAACTTTATACTCAATTCCTTACCTGTTAAAAGGCTATCAAAGTCTGTTGAACAGGGGCATTTTGATGTTCTATTCTTAATGGCATTGCAATGGATCCCGCAATCTATGCGCTCGAATGTGATGCAAAGTAGTTTTTATATGATTACAAAAAATGAGTTATATGCGCTTAAAGAAAATGCAATAAATCAAGCTTATTTTAATGATTTACGAGCACTAACAAAAGTAGGGGTTTTAGGCTATTCGTATCACTTTGCTGGCTACAATACTGATGCATATTATTTAAGTGAGGAGCACGGTGTTAGCCTTACTATAGACGAATACAACGTGGTAAAAATGTTGTTACTAAAGCGTGCCAACATTGGCGTACTAAATAGTATTGCGTACCAGTATTTTAAAGACCAAAAAGCTTTCGATATGAGTTTGCTATACAAAAGTGAAATCCCCGATGCCGTTTTCGATACTCACTTTTTAGTTAATACTCAGCAAAGCAAAATATCAGCGTCTAAAATTGATGCTATTCTTAATTCTTCAGCTATTAAGTTCCAGATCAAAAGCCTGCTAAATAAATACGGTGTTTCTTCAAGTTTTAATATTGAGTAATACTTATAGTTAAATTGTTTTAGCTGTATAGACGTCCGTTGACATTTGTAAACAAAATGCTCACAATAGCCGCATATTTTTGAGGTGCTTGCTTAATGCTTATGCATTGGTTTTAAGGTATTGAAACTAACAGCAAGATAATCGGGAAGTTGGTGAGTTTTCATGATGACTACAAGCCCAACACTGCCCCCGCAACGGTAAAGTATTGCATATTTTTATGTGCTTACTGAGTCCGGAGACCGGCCTTGATGCAATCTTACTTACTTAAATCTTTGCGGTGGGCAAAGGTAGGGGACATCATGTTAAACAAAACAACTCTAGGCGTTGCTATTTCTGCTGCGCTTTCATTTTCTGTGTCTGCTGCAGATAATTCAATTGAAAAAATAATCGTTACTGCTAATAAATTTGAGCAATCAATTAATGACGTTTTAGCGAGTGTAAGTGTTATTGAACGCGCTGAAATAGAAGCAAGCAACGTACGCGATTTACCAACCTTATTAAGCACGCGAGTTGGTTTTCAGGTTAATCCAAATGGTGGTTTTGGCCAAAATACAGGTGTGTCACTTCGTGGTACTGGCTCTGGCGATACGCTAATTTTGATTGACGGTGTACGTACGGGTTCTGCAACACTTGGTCAAAAAGCATTAAATAATGTTCCTCTAAATAGTATCGAACGCATCGAAATTATTAAGGGCTCTCGCGCGGCTGTTTACGGCTCTGATGCACTTGCTGGCGTAATCAACATTATAACGCGTGAATCAGATAACTTATCTTTGAGTGCTACGTTTGGTTCTGATTCTTATCAAAATTATCAAGTGGCAGGCTCTGTAAAATCAGGCGATATAACAACAGCATTTAATGCAGGATTTGAAAAAACAGATAACTTTGATGTACTGCAAGGCGTAGCACCCGATGAAGATGGCTATGAAAATAAAAATCTTGGTTTTAAAGTAAATTATACTGATGCACACTACGGCGACTTTAAGTTATTAGGTCAATACAGTGAAGGTTTCGCAGATTACGACAGTCGCTTTAGTCCAGCCGACAGTACGATTGAACGAGATGATTTTAAAAACTACCAGCTTTCTGCAGGTTGGAGTAAAAACTACACTAATCAAACGCACAGTATTGATTTAGCGCTAGCAACGGATGATTCAGACAATACATATGTCGATTTTTCAGTTGGACCAACAACAAGTACTTTTATAACTAAACGCACACAGGTTGATTATAACGGCCAATACCTACTATCTGATGAGCTTAACATTAGTGGTGGTGTTAACTGGTACAACGATGATGTATCTCATAGTTCGCAACTATTTGTTGAAGACAGCCGAGATGTACTTGCTGTGTTTGTAGGTGCTTACTACGATGCAGATAAAGTATTGGCTAATTTAACTGTTCGCCAAGATGATGACGAGCAATTTGGCGACGAAACAACGTATACAGCTGCTGCAGGTTACCATTTATCTGAAGATGCAACATTTCGTATAAGCCAAAGTACTGGCTTTAAAGCCCCTACATTTAACGATTTATATTTCCCACTTTATGGTAACCCTGATTTACAGCCTGAAAAATCAGTAAACCGTGAGTTAGGTTTGAGTGTGGACTTTGATATTGCGCAAGTTGATGTTGCAATATTTAGAAACGATATTGAAGATAAAATTGATTACGATGCAAACTTTGCATTAGCTAATATCGATGAAGCACGTTATGAAGGGGTTGAATTTAGCTTATCTCAGCAGTTTTTTGGTTTTGATAGCAACCTTAACTTTGCTTATTTAAGTGCAGAAGACGAAGAAACGGGCGCAGAGTTACGTAATGTTGCTAAACGCACATTTAACTGGGAACTTGCAAAACAGTTTGGTGCTTTTGATGCAAGGTTAGACATGCAATACCGTAGCGACCGAGAAGGTGCAGTAACGCGTTTAGGCTCTTACACGCTGTGGAATTTAGCGGGTAATTACCAAGTAAATGAACACATTGAGGTTTCGCTTCGTGTAGAAAACTTATTTGATAAAGAGTATAACGCGGTTGACTCAAACGCTGATTTTACAACGGGTCAAGTGTATTACTACAACACACCAGAGCGCCGCTTTTTTGCAGGCGCAAGTTACCAGTTTTAATCGCTTTTAATAGTTAAAGAGTAAAAAAGACAAAAGCCCGATTTAAATCGGGCTTTTTACTATGCGACTAAACTTAGTTACTCAGTTAAAAACTCTTTAAATACGGTTTCAAACTTATGTAATTTAGGTGCGATTAAAATACTGCAGTAACCCTGCTGTGGGTTTTCGTTATAGTAATCTTGATGGTAATGCTCTGCTGGATAGTATGTAGTGGCAGGGCTGACTTCTGTCACAATTGGCTCACTCACATGGCTTTGCAGTTGAGCTATCATTTCATTGGTTTGCTTTAGCTGAGCTTCATCGTGATAGTAAACAACGCTTCTATACTGTGTGCCTATGTCGTTACCTTGTCGATTCAGCTGTGTTGCATCATGCAAAGTGAAAAACATTGCCAGCAGTGTTTCAAAGCTAACGACAGTTGCGTCAAATTCAATCTTAACAACCTCAGCGTGCCCTGTTGTGCCAGAGCATACAGAATTATAGGTTGGGTCGTCGGTTTCGCCGCCTGTATAGCCAGAACTCACATCTAATACGCCATTTACACGTCTAAATGCAGCATCTATACACCAAAAACAGCCGCCACCAAATGTTGCTACTTGCGTTGTTGAGCTCATAAGTATTCCTAAAATGTATATGGAGTTTAAAGGCGAGCATAAATTGTATGCGCCGCAACAACAAGGTTACGGCGCAATAAAGAGATTAGATCTCTTCGAAAGGTTTTTCAGCAGCTTGTTTATTCAGCTTTTGTTGTAAAAACTCAGGTGACTGAGTATTTCTCGACAGAGCATAATACGCAGCAGGTACAACAAAAAGAGTCAGCAGGGTAGATACAATAACCCCTGTAAACACAACTACACCAATTACCATACGGCTTTCGGCGCCGGGGCCTGAGGCAAAAACCAAAGGAACAGAGCTCATAACGGTTGTTAGTGAGGTCATTATTATTGGGCGAAGGCGCTGGGTAGCTGCTTGTAGTATTGCTTCACTAAACTCAACGCCTTTATCGCGTAATTGGTTAGTAAATTCTACAATCAAAATACCATTTTTAGCACTTAAGCCTATGAGCATGACAATACCTATTTGGCTGTAAATATTTAAGGTAAGTCCTGTAGCCCAAAGCCCAAACATAGCGCCCATTAAACCAAGCGGTACGGTAAGCATAATTACAAACGGGTGCATAAAGCTTTCAAACTGCGCAGCAAGTACTAAAAAGGTAACGGTGAGTGCAAGTATAAATACGTAGGTCATCGCTGATGCGCCTTCGTAATAAAGCTGCGATTCACCTTTGTAATCTACTGCGCCATCTATATCGTTTTCTTGCGCGGCTACCTCGTTTAAAAAGTTAAGCGCTTGCTCAAGTGTATAACCGTCGGCTAAGTTGGCGCTTAATGTAATTGCGCGCATACGGTTGTAACGGTTTAAGCGTGAGGCTGTTGCTTCTTCTTTTAAGCTGATAAGGCTATCAAGTGGTACTAGTTCACCGCTTCGTGATTTAAGGTATATATTTGAAATATCAGTAGGGTTGGTGAAATCTTCTTTAGTCCCTTTTAAAATCACATCGTATTCTTCACCGCGGTCAATAAAGGTTGTAACACGGCGTTGACCCAACATTGTTTCTAGTGTACGGCCTACATCAGATACCGACACGCCTAAATCGGCGGCTTTGTTTTTATCTATACTGACTAAAAACTGTGGGAAGGTTTCTTTATAATCATGATCGATTCTTACTAAACCAGGGTTTTGCTCAGCACGCTTTATTATACGGTCACGCCAATCGGCAAGTTGTGCATAGTCATTACCCTGCAGCACAAACTCAATTGGGCGAGATGAACCACCACCGCCAATACCACGGCGCATAATGGCAAATGCACGAACATCGGTAACTTCTTGCATTTTACCGCTTATTTCATCCATTACTTCCCACGTTGAGCGTTTGCGTTTATCCCAATCGGCCATACCCACAATCGCAACACCGCCGCTGCCACCCCAACCGGGTACTCGAACAAGTACGCGACTCAGTTCACCTGCTTGCGAATAAGGCATTAGGCGCTCTTCAATTTTAGCCATATTAGCGGCGTTATTTTCGTAACTTGCGCCTTCAGGGCCGCTCATCATAATAAAGAACGTGCCACGGTCTTCTTTTGGTGTTAGCTCAGAAGGAACTTGTAAAAACAACGAGTAACTAACAAAGCCAGCTAATAATAAGCTCACCATTAAGCCCCATTTTCGGGTTATGTTAGTGGAGAGTGAATTACGGTAACTTACTTCAATTTTAGTAAATTGACGGTCCATCCATTGGCTAAATTTATTTGGTTTGTCTGATATTTTAAGTACTTTAGAGCACAAAGCTGGTGCGAGAGTAAGTGCTGTAACACTTGAGAAAAATACGGCAGCACTTACCGCCATAGCAAACTCAGTAAATAATGCACCTATACGGCCATCCATAAATACTAATGGCACAAACACAGATATAAGTACAAGAGTGGTTGCTATTATGGCAAAACCTACTTCACGCGCGCCTCTAAATGCAGCTAGTAACGGCGGCTCACCCAATTCAATACGACGGTGGATATTTTCAAGCATTACAATGGCATCATCTACTACTAAACCAATGGCCAGTACTAAGGCAAGTAAAGTGAGTAAGTTAATTGAGTAGCCCATTGCTAATAAAAACATAAAGCTACCAACAAGTGCAACGGGTACGGTGACCGCTGGAATAAGCGTTGCTCGTATATTGCCTAAAAACAAAAATATAACGAGTACTACTAAACCCATAGAGATTGCTAGTGTGCTGTAAACCTCATTAATAGACTCTTTAATAAATACAGATGAATCGTAGCTGTCTTGGATTGTGGTGCCTTCAGGTAGATTTCGTTTGATTTTTTCAAGCTCGCTACGTGCGTTATCTACTACGGTAAGTGTGTTTGCTTTAGCTTGTTTTACAATACCTAAGCCAATCATATTACGCCCGTTACCACGGAATAAGCTTTCGTCATCGGCAGCTTCTAAGTGTACATCGGCAACTTCACCTAAACGTACTAAATAGCCTTCATCGCCACGTTTAATTACCAGGTTTTTAAAATCGCGTTGATCTTTATAGCTACGTGCAGTACGTACTGTAAAGTCACGATCTATTGATTCTATTTCACCGGCAGGTAGTTCAACGTTTTCTGTACGAAGTGTATTTTCAATATCGCTTGAAGTAATACCACGAGCAGCCATTGCTTGGCGGTTTAGCCAAATTTTCATTGCGTATTGACGCTCACCACCAATACGTACGTTAGATACGCCGTCTACCACGGCTAAACGGTCAACAATAAAACGCTGCGCGTAATCAGATAACTGTAACGAGTCCATTGTTTCGCTGTTTAATACAAACCATGCGATTGGGCTTTCATCACTATTTGATTTAGACACTTCTGGCGGGCGTACCTGATCAGGCAAACTATCAAGTGCACGTGCTACCCGTTCGCGTACATCGTTAGATGCAGCGTCTATGTCGCGGTTAATATCAAACTCAATAGTAATGTTTGAGCGCCCATTACGGCTCGAAGAGTTAATACTTTTGATGCCTTCAATACCTGAAATTCGATTTTCTATTATTTGCGTTATTTTGGTTTCTATAATTTCGGCAGAAGCACCTGTGTATTCAGTGCTGATATTTACAATGGGTGTTTCAATATCTGGATATTCACGAAGTGGCAGCATAGTAAACGCAACCAGTCCAAAAGTAAGCAGCAGTAAATTAATTACAATGGCAAAAACGGGGCGTTTAACACTAGTATCTGTAATTTTCACGTATTACCCCTTTACGCTTACTTTACTTCCAGAGCGAATTTTTATTAGCCCCTCAGTAACAATTTGCTCGCCATCGGTTAAGCCTTCGTCTATAGCAACCCAGCCATTATTTCTGCCAGCTACATGTACTTCAACTCGATTAGCTATTCCGTCTTGAATTTGAAAAACAAAGTGTTTGTCTTGCAAAGGTATAACCGCTTTTTCTGGCACCATTAATGCTTGGTTGCTGCTTAGCTCAAGTGCTGTATTTAGTAACATACCAGGGCGAAGTAATCCTGATTTATTAGCAAAACTTGCTGTTACTTCAACACTGCGTGTAACCGAATCAATACGCGAGCTAATATGCGTTACCTTGCCGTTAAATGTTTGTCCTGGATAGGCATCGTTTTGAGTAAGTACTTTCATGCCCATGTTTAATTGTGCTAAATATTTTTCAGGTACTTTAAAGTCAACTTTAATAATACTAATATCATCAAGTGTTGTGATTATTGTTGTATTACTTACGTAGGCACCTATTGATATTTCACGCTTACCTAACAAACCTGAAAACGGAGCACTAATAGTCATTTCGTTTAATTTGGTTTTAGCGCTTTCTAATTGAGCTTCAGTGGCATCAACACGAGATAACTGCTCCTCAAGTAACGATTTTGCCGTTGATTGCGAGCGTGAAAGTTCGGTTAGGCGATCTAACTGGCGCTTTTCTTCACGTAAGTTTATGCCAAGCTCTTTAACTGCAATTTGTTCTTGTTGGCTTTGTAGCTGTACTAGTTTTTGTCCTTTACTGACTAAGTCGCCGTCTTTAAAATATATATCTGTGACATAATCGTTTTGCGCACTTTTTATATAGATAGCTTGGTTTGCACGCGCGCTACCGATAGCTTCTATCATCACAGCATTTTCCTGTGAAGTAACAGTATGAGCAGTTACCTGAGTAGACATTTGTGATGAATCGGCCTGTTCGCCGTGGCTAGCGGGTAGATATAAATAAACGCTAAATATTAGAAGTAACGTAATAATAAATGGAAAAAGTGCTTTACCTGATTGTCTTGAGTACATTGATTTCATACCTGAAAATGAATTGTAAGTATTGTACGAAATAAGACCGGGAAAAGACGGTTATGTGTCTCATAAATTTGTGCGTTAAGCGTAAAAGTAAATAAGATTTATTCATTGTTCCTATTTTGTTGAGGTAAAAGCGGTAATGTATGAAATTTAAAACTACCTGTAACTTATGTATAACAACAAGAAAGGTCATAATTTGGGCCATTATTATGTTTGTTTTTTATATGGTGTTTTACCAATATGGATAAATCTAACAATGTCATTAAGTTTCGAGCACAAGGTGCGCGAAACGCAATTGAGGTGCTCGCTGTAGGTGCTATAGGCTTAGCTTTTATTATGTTATTCAATATACTAAGGCCAGGTGAAATTAGCATACTTGAAGTGTTTTTAGTTAGTTTGTGCCTTGCTGCTATTTTTATTGGCTTTTTGAAAACCCAAGAGCCATATCATAGTCTTATTTTAAGTGAGTCGGAGCTTGTTTATTGCCATAAGTACGGGGCTTGGTGTATGCCCCATAGTAACTTTCATCACAGTGGTATACCCAAAGTAGAAGATGGCTTTGATTATTTAGAATTAAATGCAGTTGGTGTTAAGGTAAACGACATAGACGAGTTTTTAACAAGCATAGCGCCTAGAATTGCAGGGAAATTATTAATAGAGCAGCGCAACTTATTCATGCAAGTTGTTCAAAAACATTGCAAAAATGGCAATTGCCCATCAGAATGGCTAATAGAAGATACACATTACACATCCCATAAAGGGATAAGCTATACTGGTCTTATAGCTATGTTTGCTAACAGGACTAAGCACCTTCGACTGTTAACCGGTTACGATTTATTATTGCCAGCCAGTGTGTTGGATAGAGATATCTGGACATTTAGTGCTAACTTAAATAAATGGAAGCGCGAGCCTAGTCAGTTTATAGCGTCGCAAATTAATAATTAAGCTGCGACTGTAGGAAAGAAAAATGAGCCAAGACAGAGCCTTTTTAAAAAGTGGTCGAAACACCATAATACATAAAGATAAAAAGCACGATTTAGTAATTGTAAACTCTGAAATTCATCCCAAAATTAAAGTGACTCAGCATGGCTTAGAGCCATTTAAAGAAGAGTTACCTAAAAACCGCCGTGACGCAAAAGAACGTTATTTAGAGATGGTTTATGTGAGTAGCGCTGATGTATTCGGCGAAGAAAAACAATTACTGTTTATTCAAGCTTTAGATGGGCGTGAATACAAAGTAGATTACAGTAAAATAGGTACAAAGTTGTTTGTACGCATTCATCAAGATACATATATGTAGTACTTTAATGGCATCTTTATTGCTTATGATTACACTATAGTAATTATTTGACATAATAAGGTGCTGCGTATGAAAGCGTTTGCTTTAATCCCCCTCATTTCTTGTGGTTTGCTGAGTGCGTGTGGAGGCGGTGGCGGTGATAGCGATAATACAGTTGTAGAAACGTCTGTTAATGCTGGAACCGATTTACAAATTATCGAAAAAACTGAATTTACCATCACAGCACAAGGTTCCCCTGCGGATGGTACGTTTTCATGGCAACAGGTTAGCGGCCCAAGCTTAGAAGGTTTTCCGCTTGATGGCGCAGATCAAACACTTACAGCCCCTGACGTAAAAGCTGACAGCGAAATTATCTTAAGAGTGAGCTATCAAAGTACGGGTAGTAGCGCTGTTAGTGACGATATTTCTATTTCAGTGAGCTCTAATAATCAACTTCCTCTTGCTGTTGTTACCCAAACCTTACCTGAAACACTCCCTTCTGTATACAAAGATACAGTGACTTTGAGCGCCCTTGAGTCGAGCGATCCTGATGATAATGGCCAAATTGATAGTTATTTGTGGCAACTGCTATCAGGTCCTGATTTAGATATTGCGAGCTTTAACGAGTCAACTCTTAGCTTTTCTCATCCATTACTAGAAAGTAACGTAAATTTATCTTGGCAGCTAACAGTCACTGATGATGAAGGCGGTGAGGCGAGTACTCAATATTCAATGACACTTAATAAAACAAATGAACTAGTGGATGCAAATGCAGGCGCTGATCAAAATGTCGAAGAGTTTGAAGAAGTAACGCTTGATGCAACGAATAGCGAAACTGTCACCGATACGTATCAGTGTAAATGGCAACAACTTACCGGTAATAGCGAAACATTAAGTAATAGCGACCAATGTACAACGACATTTTTTGCCTCTGATGTAGATACTGAATCTACGTTGAGCTTTGAAGTAACGGTAACCGACTCAAAAGGACGCACCGATACAGATTCTTTATTTGTTGATGTATCACCAAAAGCGCTTGGGCTTATAAATGATAGTGGTGTTGGTGAGTGCTATAACAACACCCAACGAATTAACTGTGAAAGCGATGACTTTCCAGCG
The DNA here is from genome assembly GCF_000497955.1 of Pseudoalteromonas sp. TAE56. NCBI lineage: Bacteria > Pseudomonadati > Pseudomonadota > Gammaproteobacteria > Alteromonadales > Pseudoalteromonadaceae > Pseudoalteromonas > Pseudoalteromonas sp. TAE56. The sequence goes on along the minus strand of NZ_AUTN01000074.1, from coordinate 12,938 downwards.
CAAGATGCTGAGCTTGGACGCGATAGCTATGCAAACCGCTTAGATAAGGTTGGCAAAGGCAATTTAGCGTTTGACTACACTAAACTTAATCAGTTTGCTGATGAAGTTGGTGATGATAGTAGTGACTTTACCTGTATACGCGATAATGTTACTGGACTTGTATGGGAAGTAAAAAGTGAATCCTCAGGAGTATTACCAAATACAAGTTTGCGTGAGGGGCAAAATCATTACTTTTGGGATGTAGGGAATACTACTTTTACCGATACCAGTACAGCCAATTCAACGTGTCCGGACAACACAAGTTGCGGTGTACAAAGTTATATAAACGAAGTGAATAACTTAGATTTTTGTGGTGGTACAAACTGGCGGTTACCTACTTATACAGAGCTTTTAGGTTTAATTGATTACGGTAAACAAGGGCAAAGCATATTAATTGATGAGGCGTTTTTTCCTAATATGCCCAGTGAAAGTGCATTAAGCCATTTACGTTACTGGACCTCACAAACCGCAGCCGATGGTACAAGTTTATCGCAAGCGTACATTATTGACATGAGTGATGGTAACGATCTTGCTTATCCAAAAGAAAATACCGCGTATGTTCGCTTAGTTAGAAGCCGTTAGGAGAAAATAATGAGATTAAAATTACTCTATGCACTAGCAACTATAAGCTTGAGCTTTAATATTGCAGCGGCGCAAACGTGCTACGACGGTGCAGATACCACAACGCCGACAGATAGATTTACCATAAATACAGATGGTACAGTGTCTGATACCGAAACAGGCCTCATGTGGCAACGCTGTAGTTATGGGCAAACTTATAATACAGAGACCCAGCTTTGTGAAGGCTCAACACCTTCTCTTACTTGGCAAGAAGCACTACGCGGTGCTAAAAATGATACAACCGCAGATTACGATGATTGGCAAATGCCTAACATTAAAGAGCTTGCGAGTATTTTAGAGCACAGTTGTACCGAGCCGAGCATTAATGAAGAGGTGTTTTTTGGTACTAAGCTTCAAAACTATTGGTCAAATACATCGGGTGTGAGCACGATGAGCTCAGCGTGGGTTTATCAATTTGATAGTGGGCTTAATAGCTTACACGCCAAAACCAGTAATGTGTATTTGCGGTTAGTTCGTTACGAAGAATAAAGTACATAGTAAGATTAGATAGATGAAAGTGCAGCCTTAAACCCGCTGCATTTTTTTGTTTTACATAAATTTACGTTATTTCAATAATAAAGCGCTTACAACGTTGTCACTTAGCGCGTTTTTTTGCCATTATAGGCCGTGATTTAATTACGAAGGAACATCACGGTGTATTTAAGCTATTTTGGCCTGAATGAAAAACCTTTTTCAATTTCGCCCAACCCTCATTACTTATTTTTAAGTGAACGACATAAAGAAGCCTTAGCACACCTTACCTATGGATTAGGTGAAGACGGTGGTTTTGTATTATTAACAGGCGAAGTGGGTACAGGTAAAACTACAATTACCCGCAGTATGTTAGAGCAGTTACCTGAAAACACGCAAGTAGCTATGATCCATAACCCAGCACTTTCAGAGCTAGAGTTATTAGCCAGTATTTGTGATGAGCTCAACATTAGTTATGATGCTAATAATGCAACGCTTAAAAGTCTTACCGATATTATAAAAAAGCATTTAGAGACCAATAATAAATCGGGTGGGCATACCATTCTTATAATTGATGAAGCGCAGTTACTTGCCCCTAATGTGCTTGAGCAATTACGCTTGCTGACAAATATAGAAACCGATCATAAAAAATTATTACAAATAGTATTGGTTGGTCAACCTGAGCTACAAGAGCTTTTAAAGCGCAATGAATTAAGGCAACTCGCCCAGAGAATAACAGCTCGTTACCATTTATTACCACTTACGCAAGGCCAAACAGTAGCTTACATAAAGCACCGTTTACATGTTGCAGGATGTGATAAAGGAATTTTTTCGATGGATGCTATGCAAGCTGTTCATCAATTAACCGGTGGTGTGCCACGATTAATGAACTTGGTCTGTGAGCGAGCTTTGGTAGGCACTTTTGCAAAGCAGCAGTTGATAGTTGATAGCGATATAATAAAAAAATCAGCACATGAGTCATTACCCATGGATTTTGTAGCGCCCGTTAATGAGGCTAACAAAGCAACGTCACTAGTACCATATAGCCTTGCATTCGCTGCTTTATTTGCCGTAGGCATTGGGCTTTCATTTATTTTATAGTTAGGTAAGTTATGTCTTATTTATTAGATGCGCTAAAGCAGTCACAGCAATCAGATATGAGTGCTGAGCAATACGACTTACAATCAGAGCAGTTAAAGCAACAGCAAGCACTTAAGCGTTATAGACGATTAGCGCTAGTATTTGGTACAAGCTTAGCTGCTTTTATTGCGGTAGCTGGTGGGTTTACTACGGGTAAGTGGTTTCAAGGTACTACTTTATTAAACATATCGGAGCCCGCTGTAATTAAGGTGGTTGAAAGTGAAAAATCGTCACCTAAAGAAGAAGTTAAAGAGGTAGATGTTGAAAAACAGCAAATAGCTAAGTTAGAGCCTGCTAAAGTAGCTCCAACAAATACAGCAACGATTGAAGGACAACTTGTACATGTGCAAACACCTAATGGTGTACAGCAAATGTTATTAACGCCTAATGGGCAATATATTCCTATGCCATCGAGTCAGGGCGGGAATGCAGCAGGTTATAATCAGCAGAGCGTGCAGCAAGTAATGCCAGTTCAAAATTATAATCAGCCAGTATTTAATCCACAAAGTAATTACAATCCAAATAATATGCAGAACGCTTCGGTATTTGGGCAAAGTCAAAATACAGCATCTGCTCAACTAGATATGAGTAAATATAAAGTCCTGGGTAAGCCAATTAATGGTAGCAACCAATCTCAATTGATGAGCGATCCTGAACTTGATGAGGTGCCTACAACACTTAAAAATGCGTTTGCTCAAGCTATACAAGACGTCGAAAAAAATCAAGATTATGAAGTTACCCAAGCATCAAAAAGGTCATCACGTGTTGAGCCTGTAGAATTGCTGCCTGATGGTTTGCAATCAATGTTGCCTAGTATTAAATATCAAGCACATATATATTCATCGAGTGCGGATAAGCGTTGGATCAAGCTAAATGGCCGAGAGCTACATGAGGGTGAGAGGATTGGCGCTTTAACTGTAAGAGAGATTACACCTGAACAAAGTGTACTTGATTTTGATGGTTATGAGTTTAGCTTAAAAGCTTTGCAAGATTGGCCAGAGTAAGCGCTTAGTTATTTAATTGAGAGCTCGGTAGAATGTTGAGCTCTCAATATTGCTTAGGATAATATTGAGTTTTTATAAAAGCGTTCTAAATCAATATTATACTCTTTAGGTTTCACCGCTGATTCAAGGGTATCTAGGGTTTTTTTATTAGATAAATCGATATCTTTTATCTCTGTATAGCGACTATGTTTGGCGCTGTAAAATGTTTTAACAATAGGCTTTAGTGGTGTACTTGGGTTACTCTCGGTCACTAAGCCAACTTTTTGACTCGATAACCTAACAAGCGTTCCTACTGGGTGAATACCAATACATTGAATAAACTTATTAAGCAGCACAGGGTCGAAGCTATCTGGGCACCCATCTTTTAGTATTTTAAACGCTTTTATTGGCTCCATGCCTGCCTTGTAAACACGCTCTGCAGTGAGTGCATCATACACATCTACAATTGACGCCATACGTACGTATTGGCTTATTTCGTCACCCTTTTTACCAAATGGGTAGCCTTTACCATCAAGCCTTTCATGATGCATACCTGCAATATCAACAGCGATACCTGTTAAGCCGGACTCTTCTAAAATTTCTTTACTGAAAAGCGAGTGCAATTTCATTATTTTAAATTCTTCATCAGTAAAGCGACCAGGTTTATTGAGTATTTCATCTGGAATTTTTATTTTTCCAATGTCATGTAAAAGTGCGCCTGTAGTCAGCTCAACGATAATGTTTTTTTCTATACTTAAATGCTTAGCGAAGATCCCCATTAGTATCGATACATTAATAGAGTGCTCAAGTAGATAGGCATCTTTTTGGCGCATTTGAGTAAGGCAGGCTAGGGCATCTTGGTTTCTAAAAACAGAGTCCATAAAGCCACTTGCCAGCTCTTTAAATGGCGCAATATCTATATCGCGGCCTGCTTTTATATCTTTAAATGCTTTTATTTGTAGCGTTTTAGCTTCGTCATACAGCTTTTTTGCCTTTCCCATTTCTTGTTCGGCACTGTGTGTTTTTTGCCAAGGGTCGCGCTTTATTTTTGTTGTAGGTGTCGCAATTGGATCTTTTTCGGGGACTGTATCAATGAGGGTTTTATCAGGGTCGATTTCTATTTCTAGAATGCCTGCTTTTATCAAGTTGTTAATACCTGCCTGAGTTTTAACCCAGCCTTGATTTTTAATTTTGATACTACCAGTTTGCTTGGTAACACTTTGTACAAACATACCTGGGAGTAGCTGACTAACGGGAATTATTTTCAAATTTACTGCTTCTGTTACTAATCTTTAACTAATTTAACAAAAACATACGTTACTACCTAATAAAAAAGGCACTTTTCAGTGCCTTTTTTATTTTTTAATGAAAAAACATTAGCTTAATTATTCATCATCTTCAACAAGCGTCATTAGTGATGTGTTACCACCTGATGCTGTTGTATCAATACTGATTGTTTTTTCAGTAATAAGACGTTTAATCAGTGTATCGTAATACTCAGAGCTAATTACTGGTAAAATAGCACCTTTACGCTGTGCAAGCTGTTGGCTAAAGTAGCCCAAGCGAGACGAGCGAGCAGCAACTACTGCACCGGCCAAATGAGGGTGGGCCAAAATAGCTTGTAACTGGTTAGGTTTAGCTACTTGGAAAACACCTTCAGCAACACCTGTAGAGATAAATTTATCTTTAAAGGCAACGGCTTCATCATAAAACAGCTCAGACGCTACTGTAATTACCGTATTACCAGCGGCAATAGCAGTAATGATAGACAATGCCCAGAAGTTAAATGATGTACTCTTATCTGCATAGCACACTACACAACCACGTGCTTCTAGATGAAGTGTATTAGACTCACCCGTTGGCCCAGGCAGGGTAGTAAACTTACGCATGTGCTTTTCAAGGCGATTAAGCTGTGCACGTGCTTCTGATAGTGTTAATGCTAAATCGTCTGCTAAATCGTCGATAATTTCTACCGTCGCAATTTTAGCAAGCAACTGACGTACAGCCGAAACACGGTCGTTTAGTGGTGTTGCGCGCCAGATTTTTTCATCGCGCATTGAGTTCGTCATTAGCTTTTGAACTTGCTCATTCGCACCGCTGTAGTGGTGTAAATCAAGCTCATCTGGCGTCAGGTTAGTCATTTGTACGTTATCTGGTGATGCTTTTTCTTTTACTAAACGTTGTAGGTAGTTAGGGCCACCGGCTTTAGGGCCAGTACCTGATAAACCACGGCCACCAAACGGTTGCACACCAACAATTGCACCAATCATGTTGCGGTTAATGTAAACATTACCTGCACGTGACATCTTAGCAAGGTACTCACAACGCTCTTCAATACGTGAATGAACACCCATTGTCAGACCATAGCCCGTGTTATTTATTTGATCCATCACATCATCAAGTTCATTCGACTTAAAGCGAACAATATGTACACATGGGCCAAACACTTCACGTTTAAGTACTGATAAGTCTTCGATTTCGTATAAGCGAGGGGCAAAAAAGTATGCGCCATTTTGAGTGTTATCAGGGATTTTACACTCGTAATGAAGTATAGAATTACCTTTTAAGTACTCAACGTGTTCATTTAAGTTTTTAAGTGCTTTTTCATCAATTACAGGACCAACATCAGTTGATAGTAACGCTGGGTCGCCAATGTGTAACTCAGCTAGAGCGCCTTTAAGCATTTCAATAATGCCATCAGCTACGTCATCTTGAATGAATAAAACACGAAGGGCAGAACAACGTTGGCCAGCACTTTGAAAACCAGAGCTGATCACATCGTCAACTACTTGCTCAGGAAGGGCCGTTGAATCAACAATCATACAGTTTTGGCCACCTGTTTCTGCAATTAACGGTACTTGAATATCGTTACGTGCAGCAAGTGTTTGAGAAATTAATGTGCCTGTTTCAGTAGAACCTGTAAACATAACCGCTTGAATGCGCTCATCAGGAACGATTGTTTTACCTACTTCAGAACCACGAGCAATAACCGGTTGAACAACATGCTCAGGTAAACCAACAGACAGCATTAGTTCAATAGCACGAAGGGCGATTAAACTTGTTTGCTCAGCAGGCTTAGCAATTACAGTGTTACCTGTAACAATCGCAGCAGCGACTTGACCTAAGAATATTGCAAGCGGGAAGTTCCACGGGCTAATACATAAAATAACGCCACGGGCTTCAAAACGCTCATCTTTAGATAACTCTTCAGCGCGCGCTGCGTAGTAACGACAAAAATCAACCGCTTCACGTACTTCATCAATACCATCTTGCGCTACTTTACCCGCTTCTTTAATACAGATAGCGACTAGTTCATCATGATGACGCTCTAAAATATCAGCAACGCGGCGCAGTAAATTAGCACGGTCTTTTACAGGTGTTTGTGACCATGATTCAAGTGCAGCTTCAGCGTTAGCCAGTAATACTTTCATCTCTTCGCCAGTTTGCAATTTAACGTGTCCGATGATTTCTTTGTGATTTGCTGGGTTTTTAACAGCCAGTGAGCCTTCTGGTACTTGGCTTTGCTCAATTAAGTGCTCGTTAAACCATGTTTCAAGATTCTCTTTGAAAGGGGTAATAACGTTAATATCGGTTAAATCCATGCCTTTAGAATTAGCACGTTCTTCACCGTATAAATCAATCGGCATTCTGATTTGCGTATTGTACTTATTACGCAAGCCTTGCAGTGTTTCTACAGGGTCTGGTAGTAATGATTCAACAGGTTTTGTTGTATCCACAATGGCGTTTACAAATGATGAGTTAGCACCATTTTCTAACAAACGACGAACAAGGTAAGCAAGTAGGTCTTCGTGTTGACCAACGGGTGCATATACACGACATTGAATTTTTTCTTCGTTAACGATTTGGTCGAATAATGATTCACCCATACCGTGCAAACGTTGAAATTCAAAACCTGTGTTGTCGCCTTTCGCTACTTCTAAAATAGTCGCGGCAGTGTAAGCGTTATGTGTAGCAAATTGCGGATAAAGCACGTCGCGCGCTTCAAGCATTTTAATTGCACATGCTTTGTAAGAAACATCGGTTGTTGCTTTACGAGTAAATACAGGGAAATGCTCTAAACCATCTTGTTGTGTGGTTTTGATTTCTGTATCCCAGTATGCGCCTTTAACTAAACGTACCATCATCTTACGACCAACACGGGTTGCAAGGTCTGTTAGCCATTCAATTACAAAAATAGCGCGTTTTTGATACGCTTGAACCGCTAAGCCAAATCCTTGCCAATCACCAAGATCTTCATCACTAAATACCGCTTCAATTACATCTAGAGAAATATCTAAACGGTCAGCTTCTTCAGCATCAACAGTAAAGCCGATATCGTATTTCTTAGCGGCAAGCGCAAGCTCTTTTAACTTTGGTACAATTTCTTCCATCACACGGTCTTTATGAGTGAACTCATAACGTGGATGAATAGCAGAAAGCTTAACTGAAATGCCAGGGCTCTTAATTGGACCACGACCATTGGCCGCTTTACCAATCGAGTGTATAGCGTTCATGTAGCTGTCAAAGTAACGCTTCGCATCTTTCATTGTGCGCGCGCCTTCACCTAGCATATCGTAAGAATATACATAACCTTTTTGCTCTGTATCGGCAGCACGTTCAATTGCTTCGTCAATGGTACGACCCATAACGAATTGCTTACCCATAATTTTCATAGCAAAATTTACAGACTTACGAATAACTGGCTCACCTAAACGACCAATGGTCTTTTTAAGCATACCGAACTGTTGTTCTTTCGTTTTGTCAGTGTAGTTAACCATTTTACCGGTAACTAATAATCCCCAAGAAGACGCGTTTACAAATAAAGAATCGCTACTTCCTAAATGAGAGCTCCAATCACCTTTCGCTAACTTGTCGCGAATCAGTACATCTTGAGTTGCTTTGTCTGGTACACGAAGCAGTGCTTCGGCCAAACACATTAATACAACGCCTTCTTCACTTGAAAGTGAAAATTCATTTAAAAGCGCATCAACACCGCCTTGCCCATCTTGCTCTTTACGAATGTTTAAAACAATCTGGCGGGCTCTTTCCCAGGCACGACTTCGTGCTTTTACGCCTACTTCTGCAAGCGGTAAAATATGATCAATAACCGCATTTTCATCTATGCGGTAGAAGTCACGGATTCTTTGTCTAATAGGACAAATCGTTGTTAAATCGCCGTTGAATAACATAAGCAACCCTCAGGAGTGTTAAGAATTAAAGTAAAATTAATTACCAATAAATTACCAGTGATATTGTGAGTGCATTCTAATTAAATTTCAGCAGAATATGCTGGTTAAATTTCGCGTTTTACGATAATTTACAGGGCATAAATTTAACTTATCCGCATAAAATTCTGTTATGACAATTCCAAATAGATTACGCATGCTAGATCGTATTGATTTAGCCATACTAGACGTTCTACAAAAGAACGGCAGAATTTCAAATGTTAACCTCGCAAAACAGGTTAATTTGAGTGCAAGCCCGTGTCTTGATCGTGTAAAACGATTAGAGCAAGAAGGCTATATCGAAGGCTATTACGCTAAGCTTAGCGAAGCTAAACTTAATCAGAGCTTAGTAGCGCACGTTCAAGTGTCGCTTGTTGCTTCAAATACAGCAGTATTTAAGGTATTTAGAGAGCATATACTAAGAATACAACAAGTCGTTGAATGTGACATGGTGGCAGGCGGTTATGATTACTTATTAAAAATCCGCGTTTCTAATATGGAAGAATATAGACAAGTTCTTGGCGACTTAGTCGATATTCCAGGCGTGGGCACTCATCATACATATATGGTGATCGAAAAGATTAAAAAAGACGAAGGGCTGCTAATCGACGTTTAAACTTTTCTCAAGTAATAAAAACCGCCAAGTGCGGTTTTTATTTCAGTACATAAAGGCTATACCAAATAGTGAGTACATCACCTTATACATAATTTATTTCGACCTTCCGACTTCGCTCTATATAAAGCCGTATCAGCCGCGCATATTAATGCCTCAGATGTTCTGTATTGATTATCGTATTCGCAGGCTAAACCCTGGCTTACACTTATCTTTACATTCGCTGGCAAACCAATATCTCTAAAACTAATGTTGAGTATTTTTTCTTGAATACGTTTTGCGATCATTTCTGCATTTGAGACATGTGAGCGAGGTAATACAACAGCAAACTCCTCACCACCATAGCGTGCTACTAAACTATCTTTTGAGGGGAGGCAGTCTTCAATTGTTTGCGCTACTTTTTGCAAACATTTATCACCCTTTACATGACCAAAATTATCGTTAAACAGTTTAAAAAAATCAATATCGATCAAGATAAAACTCAAAGGCTGTTTGTCTACTATGCATTCTTGCCAATTTTTAATAATCGCCTTTTCTAAAGTGCAGCGATTAGCGATACCTGTAAGGTGATCTATTTTGGCTATGTTTTCGAGTACTTTATACTTTTTAACATGCCTAGAAATATCATGCATAATACAAATAAATAGAGGGATATTGTTTGTGGTTGATGCGGGTATACAAGAAATTGAGAGCTCTATATCTAAACAGTTACCATTGTTTTTTATTATTTTAACTTCTTTGGGGCCATGATTGAGTGGTGTTTGATAGTTGTTTTTCCAACTTTCAAACATGTAAGCATAGTCATCGCGATACTGTTCTTGTAAACAATCTTGCCATTTTTTACCTATTAATGAATCAGACGTAACATTAAAAAAACGAGCCGCAACGGGATTTACTGATTCAAACACCCCATCTGCATTAACAATAAAAATAGCATCGGCCATGACATTAGTGACATTAATAATTGCGCTTATTTTTTCATTGTTAACGGTATTAGAAATGCTACTGATTAATGCAGATACAGCATTTTCGGTGTTATTTGCTCTGCTATTTTCATTATTGTTAGACATGGTGTTGCTCATTTTTATTGTTAATGAAACTTTATGTCTAGTAGTTTATTTAATTTATATTTTTTAAACCTTTCGGTAATCTTCCTTTTTAAGTCTTTGATTTTTTTATTTTTATTTTGCACAGGCTTTGATTTGCCTGTGCAAATTGTTTTGGTGTTATCCTCCAGCTTTAGTTAGGTTTTTTATCGTTCTCAACTTGTGGATCTGGGCTTTTGTACGCTTTACCATCTCGCTCTACTACAAAACGCATACAGGTGAGGCCAATATTTTGGTTTGAATCAAATACACAAATAGCTTTACCTCCTTTTATTAATGCACCTGCAAAATCTTCTTTAGCGCAAGGCTCCACAGATCCTTCTACTTTCGAGAACTCAACGCCAACGAATGTGATACCTTCATTGGTAGGGTGATCTTTAATAATATAAAGGCCAATTGAGTTAGCATCTACGACGCTGCCACCACCGCTAACCACTTTGTCATTCTGGTAGTAAGTTATTATAGCTTCATCAGTATCGTTGATAATAATATCCACATGAAATATAAATGGAGATAAGGTTGGAAGCATGCTTTTTCCTTTTAAGTTGTTATAGTTCAAAGTTATTGATGCCTAATTTAGTTAGGCTGTTTTTTAAGTTTGTAATCTTGGCATCTTTGTTTAAGCAAGTATGCGCTTGGATTAGTGGGAAAGTGTAATGTAAGCTTTTAGTTTTTTTACTTCCCAAAATGTTGAGTGCGTTTTGGCAGTATATTTTTTTTTCTTCTTCATTTGGGGTTAGCTTAGCATTAGCTAAATTTACTATTGCAGAAATTGACCCTAAACCATCTTCATTAAGACTATTTACCTGCTCCCTATAATCGTCGCTTTGCTCAAGTGATTTTAAAAGTGCTTCAGCTTTTGAGTAGAAACCCCGTTGTGAAAAATATTGAATTAGGCTTATTTGGGTGTTAATTATTTCTGTATTGTTAAATTTCTCTTGAGCTAAAAAATTCAGGATTTCATTCACCTCATTTTCAGTTTGAATATTTTTAGATAACACTAACTGCAAAGCTAAAAAACGAAAATAGGAACGTTGAAATTGTTTATTTGCAGGGTCTTGCAAGCGAGCAATATTAATCGCAGTTGTCGCCTGTTCGGCTTTTTCATACGCAAGACTTTTATCACTTAAATAACTTAACAAGTAACTCTGTTGTATGTAATTTGACGCAAGCCCCTTGTATAAACTAGCGTCATTAGGGTACTTGTTTAGCATGATTCTTAATTCGTTAGTAGCATTATTAAACATATCCAGTGCGCGATTAAAGTGCCCTAATCTCTCTTCAGTGCTGGCGAGCCAACTGATTGTATCCGCTTTATCACGCAGTAAGTTTTTATTATTGGGTTTAAGCTCAAGGGCTTCATTTTTTAAAGCAAGCGACTCTGTAAAGCGTTGCTTCGCGCCAGTGTAGTTAAATTGCTTTAAATACAAAGACCCCAGCGAATTATGTGAATATGACAATTCCATAATGGAGTTAAAATCATTCGGTGCTAACGAATACATGGTTTCGCTGTATGTATGGTACTTTTTAAATAATGGCTCTGTGGCAGCGTAATCACTTTTATCATAATGGAGCTGNGAGCCAAAAGGCATTTGCACCCGCAAGCGTGAGTAGCTCTAAATTGTTTGACTTGATTTTTAATAATGCCTCAAGGCGGGTGCTGGCGTTTTCAAAGGCGGTAAAGGCTTCATCGGTTTTACCTCGGGAATAAGCTACTTCACCCATTGCTTCGAGGGTTTGTGCGTACTGAAAACGGTTGTTAAATTGTGCTTTATTATCGCTAAAGCCGAAGAGTGAACCTGATTCGTCTGTTTGATTTGTAAAATATTCAAGTGCTTTATTACTAATACCATCAAGTAAGTCCATACGCTTTACGCTACGCAGTTTGTCGGCAAAGTCACCCACCATAAACCCTAGTAAGCTTTCGGCCTCAAGCTGTTTTTTTTGCGCATGTTGCTGGGCCTTAAAACTAGTAAAGCTCATTAATAACGCGGTGAATGTAAGTAAGCACAATAAAGCAACGGTCACTCGTTTTACTCTTATTTTTGCTTTTGTTTTTTTAATAGAGCTTTTGATAAGAGCGTGCTCGTTATCATCTAATCTAAACAGTTTGTCGTTAAGTAATAGCTGCGCTTCTTGTAGCGGTTTACCTGGCGCTAGGAGGTAGGCACTACTTTTACCTTCATCTATCCAATTTTGCGCTTGGTGTTGTAAGCGGCTTTTTATTGCTAAGGCATCTTTATGGTCATTAATCCATTGTTTTGCGCGCGGCCATTGACGTAATAATGCCTCGTGAGCAAGGCTAAAACAGGCTTCTTCGTTTTGAAGGTGCGATACAAATAAACGGCTATCGACCATGGCTTGCACAAGCTCTTTTTGGCTTGTGTTCGTTAATGTTTGCCAGCGGGCAGCGCGGCTCGTAATGGTTTTACCATCATGGTTAAGCGTTATTAACTGTGATAACACGCTTTTTAGTTGCTGTTGTTGCTCGTTGCTGAGGTCAATAAATATATCTTCTGCTTTTTTGCCTATGGCGCCCTCAATACCACCGAGTTTTGTGTAAACACTGTGCAGTAGCTCGTTATTATCACTGCGCTGTAAATACAGCTCTTGCAATGTGTATTGCAGCATGGGCAGTGCATCGGGGTTATTGGCTGTATCTGCACAAAGTATTTCATCCAGTGGTGTTTGGGTTTGTGGGTCATTCGAGAACGTTAAATTAGCGGTTAACGCTGGCAGG
>NZ_AUTN01000073.1:0-57058 GCF_000497955.1 Pseudoalteromonas sp. TAE56 | reverse complement strand
TGCTTTATACAAGCAGCCAATATTAGTCGTAATAGTAAGGTTATAAAAGTACCAGCTCTGTGGTGTATAACACCTCGGTCGGTGATCCATTTGGCGAGCCACCAATAGGTTCTAAACTTACTGCTAGCAATGCAATATCACTTGCGTTGAAGCGGTTATCTTTTAATAATATTTTACTTCCTTGCTTGGGAAGTAAACCCAATGAAATAGGCGCATCTTGCCCTTTTAAAATCATCCAAAGTTCATAATCTTTATTTGTTTGAGCAACCAATTGGCTACTGGCTTTGATAGAAAGCCCTTTATCGTTAACATCAATAAACCATAATGATTGTTTGTCTTGATTTTGGACCAAGGCAATTTGTTGCGTTTGAACAACATTATTAGAAGGTTGAATAATCAAAAAGGCTAAAACAATACACGCGGCTGTTGCAACAAAAGACCATGTACGCCAAATAGAAGGCTTAGTATGTATAACCGTTTTACTTGTTTGTGGCCTGTTTTCAATGCGCTGTAGAATATTTATCCATACATCGTCATGTGGCGTTTGCGGTGTAATAGCACTCGCTAAGTTATTTAGGTTTTGCTCCCACATACTTGTTGCTTCACGTGCTTGATTCGAACTAAGCAAAAGACGCTGAAAGCGCTTACGGGCAAGTCCTCTAAGTGTGCCAAGAACATACTGCCCAGCAAGTGCGTCTAATAATTCGGGTTTATTATAATTCATAATGTTAAACACCTTTGTAGCTGCATGAGCCCACGCCTGATCCAGCTTTTAACTGTACCTAATGGCGTTTCGATATGATCCACTAACTCGCTATGGCTCAGCCCTTTGTAATAAGCTAAGTGAATAGCTTGTTTTTGTTGCGGCTCAAGTTGTTCGATACAATTAACCAGTTTTGTTTCTTCATCGTAATTAACGTCGATGCTTTCATTCTCATATTCGTCATCGCCTAACGACTGCTCTTTTCGTACTTTGTGATAGCGCAGCGAGTCGAGACTTCTGTACCTAACTATACTTATCATCCAGCTTATAACAGTGCCTTTTGAAGCATTATACTCAGATGCGTTATGCCAAATTTTTATAAAAGCATCTTGTAATGCTTCCTCGGCATGGGCTCTATTTGTGAGCATGTTTAAACTAATAGCAAAAAGTTTGCCGCTAGTTTGCTGGTACAAACTCGAGAAAGCATTTTTGTCACCTTGTGCTGTTGCGCACAAAAGAGGGAGTAAATTATCGTTATCCATAGGGGTCCTGTTTTTCTTATTATCATTGAGTAAACGGTTGAGGGCGTGATTTGGATGCAAAAAATTTTAATTGATTTTTAGATTAGCTGCTTTATACGTTAGTACAAGCAATAACCGATCAGTATTTGAAATTTAGACGTGTAAGTATAATTTATTCACATGATTGTAAAAAATGCACAAAGAGCAGATTGCACTTAAATTTATTTTATTATTAATATTATATATCAATAGCTTATGATTTTAATTTGAATTTAAAATGCCGTTTATATGGCGTGATATTTGCAAAAGGGTACATAAAGCCGTTTAAATTAAAATTAGAAAATCGGAATTATTTACACAAAGGAGAGACTATGTGGGCTGCAATTGGTTATTCACTTTTAGCATTACTACTTATTTTTATTGGTTGGGAAGTAAACTCTGTTTACTTTGCTATTGTTTTTTATTGGACTGCGCTGTCACTTTTATTAGTGAGTACCGCATATATTTTTAATACAGCAAAAATATTTAGAAAACGTGAAAATGGGGTGATCCCATTTTATATACGTTGGGCATTTGTACCGTTTTTATTTGGTGTGCAAATATATAATGCATGGTCACGTAAGCGCGATAAAGTGCCGCCCATTCAACAAATAAACGAAAATCTATTTTTAGCTTGCCGATTATTTCCCTCAGACATAGACACATTAAAAGATAACGGAATTACGGCGATTTTGGATGTAACGTGCGAGTTTGACGGTCTAGAGTGGAGTTCAACGCAAGAGAACTTTAATTACTTAAATATTCCGGTGCTTGATCATAGTGTCCCTTCACATTCGCAGCTGAATCAGGCTATTAATTGGATACATCACCATATTAAAGAAAATCGTCGCGTAGTTGTACATTGCGCCTTAGGCCGTGGGCGGTCTGTTTTTGTAATGGCGGCTTATTTATTGAGTCAAAATAAAAATGCAGATGTGCATGAAGTACTTGCGCAAATAAAAGAAACCCGCGAAACCGCAAACTTAAATAAGCATCAACTTCGTCATTTAGCTAAGCGTCATAAAAAAGGCGAGTTGCTGATTAAAAACAAAGCTGTTTTAATTGCAAACCCTGTTTCGGGTACGCGATTATGGCAAGAAAAAGAGCATTTAATTGTTGCGCGGTTATCCGCCTATTACGATTTAACAGTATTGACTACTTCACAATACGTTAACGGTATTGAGCTTGCTAAACAAGCAATAGCGCAAAAGCCAGACATTATAATTGCGTGTGGAGGCGATGGTACAGTGGCCGAAGTTGCAAGCGTACTTGTAAATACACAATGTAAGCTAGGAATCATCCCAATGGGGACTGCAAACGCACTTGCGCATGTATTAATGGGTATAAGCTCTAAGTTTATTCCAGTAGAACAAGCCTGTGACCTAATTATAGATGGTCAAACAAGCACAATAGATACGGCTTATTGTAATAATGAATTAGTACTTTTATTAGCGGGTATTGGTTTTGAGCAATCAATGATTGAAAAAGCAGATAGAGAGTCAAAAAATAAATCGGGACAACTTGCCTATTTAAATGGTTTTTTTGAAGCTTTTGGCGAGCAAAAATCACAGCTACTTAATGTAAAACTCGACGATAATGAGCCCAAAGAAATATGTACAAATAGCTTTATTGTGGCTAACGCTGCGCCTTTTACAACGTTATTGGCTCAAGGTGGTGGGCAGCCAGATCATAGTGACGGGCTTCTTGATGTAAATTGGCTAACACCAAATGACGAAAACTCAACCACAGTATTGAGTATTGCAGAGCTAATGTTTAGCAGCTTAACGCAAACACATTTAGCTATAAACTCACACCATACAAATGCTAAAAGAGTCGAGGTTACAGGCGAAGGTGAGCTTAAATACGTACTTGATGGTGAAATTAAAACTGCTCACAAACTCGTTATTACTATTGAGCCGGCCTCATTAAAAGTGATTTGCAAAGAGCAATAAATCGCGCTTGTTACAATCAAAAAAGGAGCTAAATTAGCTCCTTTTTTACATCATTTTTTAATTGATGGCCAAACAAACCCTGTTGTATCCGGCGCTTGAGAAGATGTTTCTCTCGGTGCACTTTTTGGTCTACGAATAGGTTTATTATTTATAGTGTGAATATAAAGTGCTTCCACTTTATCGCGAGCCCAAGGCGTTTTACGCAAAAACTTTAAACTCGATTTAATGCTGGGTTGATCAGTAAAACATTTAATTTTTACTTGTTCGCCAAGTGTTCTCCAGCCAAGTCGCTGTTCTAACTCAACAAGTATTTGTTCTAACGTGACCCCATGTAAAGGGTTTTTAGGTTGATTATTCATAGCCATACTACTTATTTAAACTGCGTGCATTGTAGCTCAAATCAGCTTTTAGCGCTAATTCACAGTGATTGTTTTAGGAGCTGTTGGGTAAATAGCATTACCTTGTTTATCTATTTTTAGCCAAATGAGTTGGCTGTTACTGTGCTGGGGTGTTTTAGCACCGCACAAAAGTGTAAATGAGTGAATTTGTATTAATGCGCCTTCGCTATAGCGTTTGTTGTCGTACCAACAGTTAGATTCTTCATTTACAAACTGGTTTTCATCAATAATTGAATGGGTTTTAAGAGTTGTTGCTTCACTGAGTATTGAATACGATAAGCTGCTAAAACAAAAGCATAGAATTAAAAAGTTACGCATTAGAGGCCTTTAAATAGGGTGGGTTAAAAATAATACATTAAGCTAAAAAACGTGCTAGTGTAAAGTACACAAAGTGATTTTAATTATAAACTTAGTTACACACAGAACAACTTAGATTCAAATAAAAAGGTGCACACAATGCAATTTAATCAAACAATGATCGAAGAATTCACACTATTAGCAAAATTTCCTCGAGACAGTAAAATGCAGGGTATTAAATTACACTCAGACGCAGAACCAAGCTTACTTAGTGCAGCGCAACGTTTATTTGAAAAAGGGATTATAGATAGCCCAGATGGCGGATATTTAACTGATCTGGGCTTAGATTTAATTGAGCATATTACGGTTATTCATAGTGCGCTACAAAGTTAGACTAAATTAGTTTAATTTGCATCGGGTTGATTTTGCGGTGCAGCATCATTAAATGCAGCTAATTTATTACAGTGTTCGTAAATAGCTGCAATTTTTGGATAAACGTTCATATTTACGTTAAAACGAAGTGCATTAAATACTTGCGGCACTAAACAAATGTCAGCAAGTGTTGGTTGGTTACCAAAACAGTAGTCATCATTTTTGTTTAGCATCAGTTCTATTTTTTCAAAACCAACTTCTATCCAATGTCGATACCACTTATTTTTAGCCTCGTCATTAACACCTAATTCGCTTGATAAATACTTCAGCACGCGTAAATTATTAACAGGATGAATATCGCAGGCAATGGCAAAGCTTAAATTTCTTATTTGTGCTTTTTGCCACGCAGTCCCTGTAAGTAATGGCGATTGCGGATAAGTTTCATCAAGCCATTCCAGTATTGCAAGCGATTGCGCTAAAACACCATCATCGGTTTCAAGTGCAGGTAGTAACCCTTGGGGATTAGTTGCTAAGTATTCCTCCCCAAGCTGCTCCGATTTTAAAAGGTTAACAATAGCAAGTTTATGATCGATTGCTTTTAAGTTAAGCGCTATACGCACTCTATAAGCCGCTGATGAGCGAAAGTAGCTGTATAATTTCATAACTAATCCTCTGCACCTGTAAATTGTTTTTTTATAGTACGCCAGCAATCGGTGTAATTTGGTTGGCGTTCTTTACCTTCTAGTGCATATTTTGTCGGTGAAATTATATAGCGCGACTCAAACATAAAGGCCAATGTGTTTTCGTATTTTTGTGGTGTAAGCTCAGCGTTTGAGGCTTTTTCAAATACGTCGGCTTCAGGTCCATGTGGCGACATACAATTGTGTAAACTTGCGCCACCAGGTACAAAACCATGCTCTTTTGCATCATATACACCCTCAATCAAGCCCATAAATTCGCTCATAATGTTGCGGTGGTAGTACGGCGGGCGGAATGTATTTTCGGCTACCATCCAACGCGGTGGAAATATCACAAAATCGACATTTGCCATACCCTCAGTAGCCGAAGGAGAGGTTAGCACAGTGAATATAGATGGGTCGGGGTGATCAAAGCTCACTGTATTCATTACATTAAAACGCGATAAGTCGTATTTATAGGGGGAGCTATTACCCGTCCATGCAACAACATCAAAAGGTGAGTGTTTTATTTCACAGCTGAATAAATTACCGTTAAATTTAGAAACAAGCTCAAAGTCGCCTTCTTTATCTTCAAAGGCAGCAACGGGATATTGAAAGTCTCTGTCGTTGGCATAACCATTGGCACCAACAGGTCCTCGCTCTGGAAGCTCTAACGCATGGCCGTAATTTTCACAAATATAACCACGGGCTGTATCGTCAATTAAATCAACAGCGAACTTAATTCCTCTGGGAATTACAGCAATTTCACCTGGTTTAATGCTTAACTTACCGCACTCGGTGTGAATTAATAACTCACCTTGCTGAGGGACGAACAATATTTCGCCATCGGCATTACAAAAGTAACGCCCTTGCATTGACTGATTAGCGACATATACATGAATGCCAATACCCGATTGCCCATTGGCACTGCCATTAGCTGCCATCGTTACCAAGCCATCAATAAAGTCAGTAGGCTGTGAAGGCATATCAATAGGGTTCCAACGTAGCATTGTTGGTGGTGTTATGGCTTCAGTAATTGGGGCTGTTCTTATTAAGCCGTTATCAATTTCTTGGTAATCACCTTGCACTACCGATGGACGAAGGCGGTAAAACCAAGTACGACGATTTGAAGCACGCGGAGCCGTAAATGCAGTCGAACTAAATTGTTCGGTGTATAAATCGTATTTAACCTTTTGTGGGCTAAATTGTCCTATTGGTAATGCACCAGGTAGCGCTTGTGTTTCAAATTCATTCCCAAAACCTGTCATATAACTTAATTGTGTCGCCATTACTGACTCCTGTGAGAGGGGGTTGGTTTAATATTATTATTATTTCAGTTAAGGTACTCTCAAGTGAGACTAATATCAAATGTGCAACTACGCATCTGTGTAAATATTAATGAACACCAAAGTAAACCTTACAAAGCTGGGATAACCAAAAATGAAAATTGATTTAGCAACGTTTTTACCTTATCAATTAACGAATATAGCAACACATGTAAGTAACGATTTTGCCAAGGTTTATCAAACTAAGTACGGTTTAAATATTCCCCAGTGGCGAATACTTGCTAATTTAGCGCAGTATGGGCAAAGCAACGCAAAGGATTTATGCACACAAGCAAATATGGATAAATCGACAGTGTCGCGCGCGGTAAAAGTACTAATAGACAAAGGCTTAGTGAGAAGTGAATTAAATAAGCAAGACAAACGCGCGGCCTTACTTGTACTGAGTAAAGAAGGCCAAAGCTTATATGAGCAAATAACACCCGATGCACTAAATTGGGAAAAACAATTACTGAGCACTTTAACCAACGAAGAATACGAGGTGCTAGTGAGTATACTTGAAAAGTTAAATAACAAATTAAAGGCATAAAAAAGCCCACCAAAGTGGGCTTTTAAAAGATGTTTTAGGTTACAGTTCTAAATTAGAAAGTGTAACGAAGACCTACACGCATTTGCCATACAGATGCATCTGATTGTACAGATGTATTTGCATTATTCGCATTAAAGTCAGAGTAAACGTAACGACCCTGATCATCAAGTGATGTTGAAATCATGCTAGCACCAACGAAAGGACCTTTCTTAAGTACGCCCCAATCATCGTTTAACAGATTTGTAAGGTTATCAATTACGAAGAATGCTTCACCTTTGTGACCTTCCATAAAACCAGGAAGCTCTTGAGTTAACTTAAAGTTAAACTTAACAAACCAATCAGAGTTTTCTGCGTTACGGCTAGTCGTTTGACCACGTTCTAAACCATTTGATGCAATAAATTCATTGAATTCATTGATATCAGCAGCACTCATGTTGTAAACAACGTTTGGATCGTTTTCAAGTGGAACGTAAAGTAGTTGGCGGTTACCATTCCAGTTTGCATCGCCCCATACATTTTCGTCACTGCCATCAAATGTGTAGCTGTATGGTAAGCCTTTATATGCTTCACCGAATAGATTAAAGCGAGTAGCAAAACCATCAACAAACTCATGAGTATAACCAAGAGTCATAGTGAAACGATGTGGAATTTCGTAATCAGATGAAGCAACACCTGGGTTACCTGGATCTGTTAGGGCAATGTTACCGTAGTTTGAACCAGCTACAGAGCTTGTCATTGGGTTAACATCGTCTGAGTCTGTATATGCATAACCAAAGTTTACGCTTACGCCATTATCAAACATTTTGCTAACAGCTAATGAGATAACAGATGAATCACCGCTATCACCGCTCACATTTGTTAGTAAGTATTCGTTTTCACGACCTTCAATTGATTCGTAAATAGGGCGACCATCAAATGTAGTTTCGCCAGAATCTTGAAGTGCGATGTCACGCATTAACGCAGCGTCTTTCTTCTTCGAATATAAGTAATCAAGAGAGATTACGTACTCGTTTTCAGTTGTGTATGTTGCACCAAGTGAGTATTTCCACTCTGATGGGATTTCAAAGTCAGGGTCAACAGCGTTTGCAGTTGAATCGCCTGAGCCGATTACTGTGTCAGCTACTGCATCAAATTGAGACTGAGGTACTTCAAATCCTGGAGTACCATTATTTACATTAGGTGTTGCGAACAAGTCGATAGAACCAAACTGGTTTGCGCTAATGTTTGTAATGCCGTCGTTTGAGTAAGAGTTAGATAACCAAACGTTAGGGTTACCGCCTGAGAACAAGCCAACACCTGCACGGACTTCAAGTGCATCTGTAGCGTACCATTGGAAGCCTACACGTGGTTGAATTAAATCGATACCATCAAATGTACTTTGGTTACTGTAGCCATAGCGGTCAGTAAAGTTTTGATTTAAGTTAGGTACATCATCACTTGTATATTTGTCATAACGTAGACCAAACGTGATGTTTGCATCTAAATCAGTGAATGAATACTCGTCTTGCACGTAAAATGTATGCTGAGCGTACGAAAAGCTTGCAGCTGCATCGTTAGGATCATTTGTACCAGCAGCATTGTTGTAGTAAATAGCACTTGCAATACCATTTTCAAAATCATCAACATTGTTGAAACGGTACTCACCTTCAGTATGCTGAACGAATAAGTTAAATACATCTAACTCTTCAAACTCGTAACCAGCAGTAATTGTATGTTGATCTAGGTAATAAGTACCTGCAACTTTAAATGTAGTTGTATCGTAATCTAAATCGTTTGATTGGCGTGAGTCATCTGGACCAATATAAACTGTACCACCATCTTCGGTACGAATTTGCATTTCACCAAAACTGCTTGCTGCATCTAGTGATTGTACTGTTGCATCAAGCTCAGACTTACCAATACGAACTTCAGTAGAGAAGTCATCTGACCAATCAGAGTAAACAGATGCAATGATTGAAGTGAATTCTGCACTTTGGTCATAAAAGTGGTTAGATAGTGATACACGGCTAGAGCCAGTATCAGACTGTGAAACAGTATTACCATCGTTGTAGTTATAGATTAAGTTTGCACGGTGATCTTCGTTGATGTTCCAATCTAATTTAACTAAGATTTTTTCATCTTCAACAGGCATACTTGAAGGCATTCCGCCTACATCGTAACCATATACAGTTTGAGCAACGCTTGTGATACGCGAGATATCATCAGCAGTTACACTGCCGCTGCTTAAACCATCGTAGTTAAACTGTTGAACACCTTCAAGTTTTTCATATGAAGTGAATAAAAATAGTTTATCTTCAATTAGTGGAAGACCTACGTTGAAGCCGTAACGTTTTTCAGTATAGTTACCGTTATCAACGTCATCACCTTCAATTTTATCACCCTTGAAAGAGTCGCTAGTGTAATCGTAGAAAACAGCGCCATGAACATCGTTGCCACCAGATTTGGTTACAGCGTTAATGTTACATGATGTAAAACCACCGTATTGAACGTCAAACGGTGCAAGTTCAGCTGAAACTTGTTCAATTGAATCAAAAGAGAAAGGGGCGCGAATAGTAGGGTAACCATTTGAGCTTAAGCCGAAGTTATCGTTCATACGAACGCCGTCTAGCGTTAAGCTGTTGTAACGAGGGTTACCACCACCACAATTAATTGAACCACGGCTGTCATCAATTGTGATACGCGGGTCGATACGAATAATATCTTTTAAATCACGGTTAATAGCTGGAGTATTTTCAAGATCTGTTAGCGTGAATGTAGACGCCGGACCAGTTCCGCCAGACATAGAGCTAATTGGTGCCCCAGTAACCACAATTTGTTCCATGCTTGATTGTGACTCAAGAGAAACATTTACAGGGTAGTCGTTACCAATGTTTAATATAATGTTATTAAATTCTTGGTCTGCGTATACATCTGAATCAACAACTACTTTATAAGGACCGCCAACACGCAGGCCTTTAGCTGTAAAGTAACCAGCGTCATTTACTTCAGTTGTTTTTACTGATCCAGAAGGCACGTGTAAAATTGTTACTTTAGTGCCGGCTGCTGGGTTACCGTTAGGCCCCATTACTTGACCTTTAATTGCAGAGGTCGTTTCGTTAGCCATTGCAGCGCCACTTACACCAACACATGCTGCAATAGCAAGTGAAAGAGCTGTTTTGCGTAATTGAGTTTTCATTTAATTTTCCCGTGTAGTTATTAATTAAATTTTTATATTTTTATTTTAAAATTTTGTAAAATAAACAGTTGAAGTTCATTTATTCAAAATCCGTTACTAGTGTACCTTATTTATTCGTTACAAATAAAATACAACTGCAATATATTTTTAATAAATAGTAATATATTTGTCTATTTGAGTGTTTTTTTGAGCAATAACTCTATATCGGGGTATATATTACGTGGGCTTTATGACAAACATGTGAAATTGTAGGGGTAAAATAAAAAAACCCATTACAAATTTGCAATGGGTCTATTGTAACTTACAAATAACTTAACAAGTTATTGATGCAGTTTTAAGAACTAAAACTTGTAGCTAATACCAACTTTAGCCTGCCAAGCTGATGACGATGAACTGATTTGCGAGTAATTACGCACATCTGCACCGCCAAAACTGTTGTCTATTTTATATCTGCCTTGATCATCAAGACCACCAAAGTCATAAATAGTTTGGTTAGAGTAACCTAGGCGTTTTTCTACACCCCAATCGCTGTTTAGAAGGTTTGCGAAATTATCAATCATTAGATAAACCTCACCAGTGTGACCTTCAGCAAAGCCAGGTACTTCTTGCTTAATGCTAACGTCCATTGTAGTAACCCAAGGTTGCGTTGCTGTATTTTTACCTAAAATACCACCACGTTGAGATATACCAGCACGCTCTAATAACGGTTCTAACTCAGCCCAAGTCATATCTGATTCAGCCCAATTTACATTCGGATCATCAGCACCTGTAGGGATATAAGGTAAGTAAGCACCATTAGTGAATAAAGAACTAGTATCACCTAAGTCTTCATCTTTATACATATTCATTGTGTAACTAAACGGGCGACCTGAACGACGTTCAAAATAAACATTGAACTTGGTTGCGTATCCTTCAAAAAATTCAGTGTTATATGCTAAGTTAATTTTAAAGCTGTGCTCAACTTCGTAAAATCCACGTGCTGCAATATCTTCATTACGATTTACTGTAATATTGTGCTTATAGTTACCTTCTGCCTGAGAAGCTGAACCTGCTGATGATTCTGTAACATCTTGGTGAGCATAGCTTGCCGATACAAACAGGCCATTGTCCCATTGTTTAGCAATACCCGTTGAAATAATAATTGAACGACCATCATCCGATGAATTAGTCATTTCTATGTCAACATTATCGCCACTGTAAATACTCTGATTGATAACACGTTCGCCGTCAGCAGCTAAGCCGACTGGGTTAATAGACGAATTATGCCATACCGCTTCATTCTCTTTTTTATGGTAAGCAATTTCTGCTTGCCATTTAAAGCCATCACCCAATAGTTCAGAGTCAAACTCATATTCAAAACCTATTTGAGTACGAATGCTTGAAGGCAATTTAAAGTCAGGGTCGATATACGCAACACTTCCTGCACCTTGCTCTAATGTATTTTTTATTTCATCAGGAACCTGAGTAATATCAGCTGTGTTATTTGCATAGTAATCATTAATTACATCGTTTTGTGCTGTTACTAAAGTAATGCCATCACTTTGGAATGAATTATTATACCAAACATTTGGAATACCACCTTGGAAACGACCAATACCACCATTAATAGTAAGCGCTTCTGTAACGTAGTACTTAAAGCCAACACGAGGAAGTATAATGTCTAGACCATCAAGATTTTCTTGGTTAGTAAAGCCATACGTATTAGCAAAATTTTCATTTAGAGTTGGTTTATCATCAGATGATAAGCGCTCATAACGAACACCTGCAGTGACTTCTAAATCATCACCTACATAAAAAGTATCTTCTATGTAAAGCGCTAGCTGGTTACGCCTTACATCATATGCTGTATCAGCTGAATCATTAGTGTAAGCATTTTGATAAGAGAAATCATAAGAACCAATCTCACGGTTTTCAAAATTTTCTAAGCTATCAAATTTCCACGTTCCAAGAGAGTTTTGAGCAAACAAGTTATATAAACGAAGTGACTCGTACTGAGCTCCAAAGTTTATTTCATGCTCATCCATTAAATACGTAGCGTCTAACGTAAAAGTTAGGTTTTGTGTTTCTGAACGGTTTGCATGGCGGTATTGATCTGTACCAAAGTTGTAAGAAGGACCATTTCGACCGTCTTCCTCAACAGTAATGCTTCCTAAGTTAGAGCGAGTTGCGCTATCAGAAGTAACATCTTTATACGACACACCAATTTCTGTTGAAAAGTTTTCGCTCCAATCAGAGTAAAGTTTAGATGAAAAGTTATTAAACTTAGTTACGTAGGCATAAGTGCTTGAAACTAAAGCTATGTTGTCTCCGCCCGTACTAGAGTTACGCTCATCTTGATCGTCTTGCCATTGATAAGTGAAATCTAAACGGTGGTCATCACTTGCGTTCCAGCTTAATTTAACAAGCAAGTTTTTGTTTGTATCTTCTGGCGCACCGGCCAATGAATCAGTTAAGCCGTATTCATTATTTAAGATAGAGATGAAACGATTATAGTTAGCTTCAGAAGTATTAAATTCATTTGAAGCACCAGAGCCATCAAAGCCGTAATCTAGATCTAATTCACTTGACCATTCTGCATAGTTAACAAAATAAAACAGCTCATCTTCAATAATCGCTCCACCGACATTAAAACCAAATCTTTCTTCAGTTTTAATTGGCTCTACTTTATTTGTAGAGTAAGTTTTATGACCTAGCTCATCAAGATCGTCTTCTTGTACAATATTATCAACATCACCAGCTATCTCAGGAGTAGATATTTCATAAAAGCCAGAGAACTTAAACTCATTTGTACCAGATTTTGTTACGGCATTAATAGTACCGCCACCAAAGTTACCTTTAGAAGCCGAAAATGGAGATACATCAACAGAAACTTGCTCAATAGCATCAAGTGCAACAGGAGGCTGAGAAGTAGGGTAACCACCAAAGTTCAAGCCAAAGTCGTCATTTTGACCAATACCGTCAACAGTTAAACCGTTTGTACGTGGGTTACTACCTGCAAACGTTAGCTCGCCATTGCCATTAATACTAGCAAGTGGATTTAAGCGCGCAATATCTTTAATGTCGCGATTAAAGCTTGGCATATTTTCTATAGTATCAGAGCCAAATGTACTGCTAGAGCCACCTGATTGTTGAACAATCTTATAACCAGACACTTCAATCTTTTCGATGTTTAGCGGAGCAAGCTGCGAGCTTAAGCGGTAAGTTTCACCAAGGTTCAAGTAGATATTTTCAACAGTCGTATCGTTAAACGTATCAGAGTCGATGATAACCATGTAAGGACCACCTACACGTAAACCATTAGCGATAAACGTACCACTTTCGTTTGTAGTTAGTTCGCTAATAGTTCCCGTTGGTTGGTGAACTACTTTGATTTTAACGTTTGCAGCATTGCCACCTGATGGCGTTGTAATTTTACCACGCATTGCAGATGAAGTATCAGCAGCCATTGCGCTTGTAGAAACACCTAGAGCTAAAATTACCGCTCCAGTTAATTTCGAAAGGCGAAGCTTAGTCATAATGTTGATTTCCCGTGTGTAGGTTATATAAATTTAATACTGTTTATTTGTCAGTCGTCATTTTTAATGCCGTTTCTAACTCTTTTGCAGAAGGGTCAAATAAGGCGTTTAATAGTCCAGCTAATCGGATACCCGCTTGCTGTAAGCGTGTTTTTACAATTGGAGTGTTGTTATAAATGTAGCTGTACCCAACTTCGTCGTTGGTATATTTATAAATTTTTGTAGCTAAATTATGAGATTCTTCAACCCATGTCATAGGTGAGCTTTGTAAATACTCAGCAATTAACTCGCTGTTATTTGTATCAATAAATTGTGCGTACTCAGTAAACGACAAATTCTCGTTCTCAACTAACTTTGTATCCCAAAGGCTGTGAAGATTTGTTTCTTCGTTAAAAAATGAAACCTTAATACGGTTACCACCTCTGTCTTCACCTCTACCAGCATGAAATGGTTGGTGACTGTCGCCCACCAAATGTACTAAAAAACGTAAACTGAACTGTTTAGCATCTAACGTGCTGTTGGTATCAGTAAGTGTTTGCATTGAATAGTGAATGCCTTCTAGGATATTACTTACAGATTCTTTGTTTTTAGTGTGATCGTGATTGAAGCTGAAAGATTTTCCTGGTGCTGCATTAATATAATGCCAACGAGATGATTGCTTTTGCCAAAACTCGCCAGGAGCTGAGCGCATTTCATCAGGCCAGGTTGATATTTGTGCTAGTGATTCACCATCAAGGTAGGGTTGTATTGCTGCTTTAGTTGTTTCGCTTATATGAGATTGTGCAATCTGCCCTACAATACGGTGGCCATTTTGACCCCAAGCATGTGAGTCAGTGCTTGTAAATATTGCACTAATTAAAAGCGCAGAAGATATCGAGTACTTTATATTGCTATGCATTAGAACTTCCTTAATGAATATTTCATGGCGTTGCTATGGGCTAATGCGGTCAATTGTCCTTACTTTTGGTGTTGATAGGAAGGACTCATTAAAATTCATAATTTCTTATTAACATTACTTTTAAATCAATGGTTTATATTTAACAGGTAAAATTACTTATTGTAATAAGTAAGCGAAATTGTTCAAATACACTATATCGTCTATTTTTGAGTGGCATTGCTTTGAATTTTAAAAATATTGTGTTGCACAAAATGTTAATTGTTACATTTTTGTTTCTGTTGTTGGTCGTTACGTGGGTTTGCGGTCAAGTTAGTGTATACAATGATGAATTACACTTTCCAGTTATGATAGAAACCTCAACTGAGTGTCAAACAACTGCAACAAGTAATAAAGGCCAATTAATTGTTTTTACACAATCAAAAAAAATAGCTAAGTTACTAACACAAAAGTTATGCTCTGATAACGTAGTGGCTAAGCAATATGGCTCTGTAAAAGGGTATTGGGGATATAGAACGGCAGACAGCTTTGAGTTCGTGGGTAAAGGAATTGCTGACTTAATTTTGGCTAAAAACAATATTATGGCAGCCTTTAAAGCGGAGTCGACCTATAACTACCAGCCCGTTGTTGGTTTTTCTGACTACACGGCTTTTTTTATATCTTCTAAAGAAAAGCCTCGACTCACCAAACAATACTTTTTAGATAAGCGCATAGGTTTACTTGATTATCCGACCAGCCGATCAGGGCATATTTTACCAAAGCAAACGTTTAAAGAGTTGGATATTAATATAGCCAATTTGAAAATCACTTATGCGAGTTCTCATAACGAATTACGTGATTTACTCGCTAATGGAAAAGTAGATATTATTGCTTCGTTTTGGAAAGAGAGCGACGAAAAGCGTTTTTCAAAAAACTATATTACGCCTTTGAGTAATAATATTTCTGGAACAAGGTGGTATTTAAAAATGCAGCAAAACAACACTGATTTATTATGCGCAGTGCAGGAGAACTTGCTTGATATGTCTAAAGATCAAAGTTTGCATTACTATCAAAACGTACAGCCATTTTGGCGTTGCGGTGCCAACTTAGTAAGCTTAAAAGAGGGGGATGGTGATGAGTAAGTATAAGCAACTAATTGTTATTATAAGCTTATTTTTTATTTTATCGTCAGTCTTTTATATTTCTGTAACTCAGAAAGGCCAGCAAGTAGTTAAACAAAAAATAACGCAGATAGAAAGGCAAATAGCACTCGACTTACCATTACTCGATTTATCAAATGAGCTGCTAAAGCATTCAGGTAATAAAGATGCTGTTAACAGCTACATTAAAACTTTAAATAGCTACATTAATTCGAACGAGCTTAAAGTTGTTGCTATTGCACCAAAAAGTGAAGTGGTAACGCCTGTAAACTCAGACCAAATAATACGTAGTTTGAGCACTAATAACGGACTCGTATTAGTTGTATTTAACGTACAACAAACGCACTTTACATTAAGCCATTTTATTTACTATTTTATATTTTTAGTATTAAGTGTGCTGATTAGTTTTTGGGTAAAGTTTGCGTTTATTAAACAAAGCAATAAGCAGTTTAATAATGCACAGCATCAACTAATTACTGAGCCTACGCCGCTTGTACTTATAGTTGATCTTAACGATAAGACATTCTCAAGTAGTTGTAATACAGAACAAAAAATGTGTTTAGCCAATAAGCCATTGTGCTTTTATTTAGCACTTGTAGAGTATTGTACAAATAACGATGACGTCGCGCTTAGCCATAATAAAGATGTACCAGAGGAGCTGCTAGAGCTTGCTAACAAGTATTTTTATAGGTTGGTCGAACTCGGCCATACGGTTAGAAAAAGGCCTAACTTTAATAATAGCCTAGAAAAAACCCTAAGCGAAATACGTGCGGCATTAGATGAAGTACTCAGCGAGTATCCTGAAGAAAAAGAGTTATATTATCCACCTAAAGCATACGGGGAGGGGTCTCGCTCTCGTCTGCATAGTTATGGGCTGGTCAATATTAGAAAGGGCAATATTGAAATAATAGGAAAGTAACAAGGTTACTTTCCTATTATTAGAGGCTATTTAGGAGTAAATTCAGCCGTTTTAAGAGGGCTGTTTTTTGAGATGAAATCTTGAAGTGCTTGGGCATCTGTTTCGTCTGTACTAACAAAGCCTTTTTTATTTGTAAGCGCAGGATAGCCATCACCGCCTGACGCGTTATAGCTATTTAAGCTCATTCTATACGTTTTATTTTTGTTCAAAGGTTGGCCGTTAATAACAACATTAACTAACTGATTATTTTTACGCTCAAACGATAGTTTATGGTATTGCAAATAAGCGCCAGCATCTGGTGGGAAGCTCGTTACTGTATTTAAATAATCCCATAAATCGCTGCCTTGCCAATCCATATAAGTAATACGGTTTTTAAAAGGATGTACTTTTAAAATATCTTTATAGCTTACTTCACCAGCTTCTATTGAGCTGCGAATACCACCACCACTTATTAGTCCAAAGTCTGCACCCACTACATCCATTTGAGCTTGAATAATTACGCGTGCAAGATTTGTTTGTTGGTAACGAACTTTGTTTCTGTCACCTTCTAAGCGAGCATCTACTTCACCAATGGTACCTTCAATTTGTTTAGCGCCTTTTGCTTGGTATACCGCTAAATAAGATTCAAGTTTTGAGTCTGGTTTAATGTACTCGTTTGCTAATACTTCTTTAGTTGAGCCATCAGCTTGTACTTTATCTACATACAAATTAACTGGCATCAGTTTGTAGTCTAGTAACGTTAATTTTCCGTTTTCAAGCTTAAACTCAGCTTTACCAACATACTTACCCCATTCATGGGCTTGCATAATGTAAGTACCGTTTTGTTGGTCCGGTTTACAGGCAAGACCTGGTTTAAAACTATTGTCATTTACATTTTTATCGCTCATACAAACAGGTTCTTGAGAGTGGCCACCAATGATCATATCAAGCGTGTTCGCAGGAAGTGAGCGAGCAAGTGTTACATCGCCGGGTGCGTTAATACCAAAGCTAGCATCAACATAATGACCCATATGAGTCAGGGCGATTGTAATGTCTGGGTTGTACTTAGCTTTTATTTCTTTAGCTAGTTTTGCTGTAACATCAACAGGGTCTTTAAACTCCAAGTGCCCAATATATTGAGGATTACCAATTTTAGCTGTGTCGGTTGTTGTTAAACCAATAACAGCAATAGTTAAGCCATTCTTTTTGAATATTTTGTAGCTATCAAACGCGTGTTCGCCTGATTCTTTTTCAAATATATTAGCTGATAGAAAAGGGAAATTTACCCATTCTTGTTGTTGATTCAGTACATCAATAGGATTGTCGAATTCATGATTACCCAATGCCATCGCATCGTAACCAATCAGCGACATACCTTTAAAGTCAGGTTCTGCTTTTTGTAAATCTGACTCAGGAATACCTGTATTTATATCGCCACCAGAGAGAAGTAATACTGCATGACCTTGCTTTTGAGCTTCATTGCGTAATGAGTCAATTAACGTTTTGCGAGCTGCCATACCGTATTCGCCTTTTTCGTTTTGCCAAAAGCGCCCATGGTTATCATTCGTATGAAGTACAGTTAGATATTGAGTTGCAGGAGAGTTGCTTGCACTTGGGTCGGAAGTTGCCGATGTGCACCCAAGTACGCTTAAAAAAACTGAAAATAAAATAATTATTCGCATAAAATACCTGTCTATTAAGGCCCACTTAATTTATTGAGCGGCTAGTTTAAACTAGTTTTATGCGAAAAAAACGTACTTATTTACATTTTACCTTAATTACGGCTTGTTGCAGCTGTTTCTCTGCGCTTTAACTCTTCACTCGCATATTTAGATTTTTCATGGTTTGTTGCAATCATCCACGTTAAAAAGCTAGCGGGTAGTTTTGTGTAAGCTTCGCCTCGGTGTAAACCAAAGTCGCAAATTGTGTGTTCAGTATGTTGCATTGTCAGTTCCTATTGTTTTGTGTTTTTTAAAGGTAACAAAAAGTAGGTATGCTTTTAAGATGATTTAATTTTAAATGATTAGATTTATATAGCTAAAAAGAATATAAGTAATACTATATGTAATTAATTTGTTATCAACGCGGTCTAATTTGTATCAACTCACACTTTATAATCGATTTTAGTCGCCTATGGTATTAATGTGTTAACACATTAATAATTAACTAAAAAATATAACAACGGGAATATAACATGAAAAAACTTTTACTTGGCTCAGTACTCGCTGCAGCAAGCTTTACAAGTGCTGCCACTATTGTCGAAATGAACACGAGCCAAGGTGTCATAGAAATTAACTTGTTTGATCAACAAACACCTAAAACAGTCGCCAATTTTTTAAGTTACGTTCAAGACGATTCATATAACGAAACAGTAATTCATCGCTCTGTTAGTAACTTTGTTATTCAAGGTGGTGGATTTACATACTCTGATTCATTAGATGCGATTACTACAAAGCCAGCTGTAGAAAATGAGCCTGTTTTTTCAAACGTTAAAGGCACCATTGCAATGGCTAAATTATCAGGCAATGAAAATAGCGCTACAAGTCAGTGGTTTTTTAATATGGCTAATAATAGCGCAGGAAGTGCAGCGCTAGATACGCAAAATGGCGGNCCGCGAGCCAATCAACCTTAGATAAAATTGCTGCTTTAGTGCATTGTGGTGATACACCGGTGGTTGGTATTACCACTGAGCAATGCTCAAGCAGTGATGTAGCCATTAGTAGTGCTAATTTGGTAACTATTCAAAGTGTAACTGTTATGGATGATGATCCTAATTCAGCCGTAGGCCTTACTGTAACTGAAAACACGTTAATTGATTCAGGTGCACCAATAGGTTCAGATAGTAGTTCTGGCGGTGGGCTAGGGTGGCTTTTAGGCGCTTTTTTACTTGTGTTTCCTCGTTTAAAACGTGCTAAATAATTAAATCTTATGCAATAGTAATGTGGTAGGCGTAAATTGCCTTTCACATTACTATTATTAAACTTTGCTATTTAAAGTAATACTCGCCAAACCATAGCAAGCCAAATTGAAAATACACAAATACAACCTAGTAAAAACACTTTAAAACGTGCGCGTACGTTATTTTCACCTAAATGAATAACACTATGCACAATGCGTGTTGCTACAAATAAACAGGCCAGTATAGCCACAAGTGTACTGGCGCTATTTAGTTGTAGTGCAAGTAAACATCCCGCGTAAAAAAGTACAGGTATTTCAAACTGATTTGAAAAGTTTCTATCTGCAACCCTAATAGTGTCGCCAGCCTTATCTAACTGCATTGTTTTAAAATCGCTTAAATCTAGCTGTTTGTTTTTAGCTGCTGCAAAGCGCCTTTTACCCATAATGAGCATTACAACCAGTGAAAGCGTAACTTGTGAAAACATGGCAAGTATGATGATTTTTTCCATTGTTTTTCCTTATTATTATTTAGAGTTTGTGTATCTTTTTATATTGAATGATTTTTAATCTCGAAGATTGGCATACTCGCAACTAATATTCGATTATGAAGGCATTTTTCACAATGTGTTACACAAAATAGCTTTATTTTGTAGAAAGTTATTAATTGAAAATGTTAGTTTAGCTTAACTATATTGCTTTGAATTGGCGCACGCTATTTTGCGCAATACTTTTTAATGGAAAACAAAAATGAAAAAGATTATTGGTTTTAGTGCTATTGCACTTGCAGTTTTAAGTGGTTGTTCAAATACAGCTTCGGTTTCTGTGGCGCCTCAGGCCTTTTTATTATCAGATACGTTAGTTGTAAGCCCTAACGATAACCGCGAATATAAAACACTTAAGCTGGCAAACGACATTGAAGTTATTTTAGTGTCAGATCCAGGTGCTGAAAAATCAGCAGCAGCACTAAGCGTTGGGGTTGGTTTACTACACGACCCGATGTCGCAACAAGGTATGGCTCATTATTTAGAGCATATGCTGTTTTTAGGCACAGATCGCTACCCAGACACAAAAGGGTATTCTGATTTTATGACCAAAAATGGTGGCGCGCACAATGCGTATACTTGGCTCGATATTACTAATTACATGTTTAAAATTAATAACGACGCGTTTGATGAAGGGCTAGACCGTTTTTCTGACTTTTTCAAAGCACCTAAGTTATACCCAGAATACACAGACAAAGAAAAAAATGCAGTAAACGCAGAGTGGTCAATGCGCCGCGAAATGGACTTTTTTGGTCAATTTAAACTCGCGCGTAAAATGATGGGCGATCACCCAGCTAATCGCTTTTTAATTGGTAACCTAGAAACGCTTGGCGATAAGGAAAACAGTTCACTTCATAAAGAAACGGTTGATTTTTATCATAAATATTACTCTTCAAATATTATGAAAGTTGCGCTTATTTCTAATTTATCTATTGCTGAAATGGAGCAAAAAGCGCAAAAATACTTTGCAGATATAAAAAATAAAAATATCGAAAAACCAGCAGTAACTGCAAAACTTGATTTTGATAACGCTGGCGGAAAACGCGTGTTTTATGCACCAAATGAAGATGTAAAACAGCTACAACTTGATTTCACCATTGCTAATAATAATAGCGAATTTGCGCTTAAACCAAACCGATTTGTAGCGTATCTACTAAGTAATGAAATGCCAGGCAGCCCAGCGCAACTACTTCGTGACAAAGGGTGGGTATCTCAGTTGTCAGCTTCAGCTGCACCAAATCAATATGGTAACTACGGTTCGTTAAACGTAAATGTAGAGCTTACAGATGAAGGCATGAAAAATCGTGATGAAATAGTTGCAACTATCATGCAGTACATCGATTTAGTTAAAAACGAAGGCGTTGATAGCAAATACTTCAACGAAATTCGTACATCACTAAACAACCAGTTTAAGTTTTTAGAAAAAGGTGATGAGTTTAATTATGTAAGCTCGCTTACACAAAGCATGCAAGATTATCCGTTAAATCACGCTATTAATGCGCCATATTATTATGCAAAGTTTGACGCTGACGCTGTAAACAAGGTACTTGAGCAGTTAAATGCCGATACCCTTCGTATTTGGTATGTATCGCAGCAAGAAGAGACAGACTCGCAATTACATTTTTACGACGGCAAATACCGCATTAGTGATATTAGCGATGATGAAATTGCCAGCTGGAAAAAACCAAGCGAGTTTAAGCTAGCACTACCAACTGTAAATAATTTATTACCTGAAAATTTTGCAATAAAAACTCAAGCTTTTAAAGAGCAAAAACACCCTGAGCTTGCATACGATAAAAATGGTGTAAAAGTATGGCGCCAAGCAAGTCAAAAATTTGCAGAGCAGCCAAAAGGGCTTGTTGAAGTTTATATAAATACTCAACCAGGTTTAAACGATATTAAAGCAGAAGTACTTTATTCTGTTTGGGCTGATTTATACAATATTCAACAAAGTCAGTTAAGTACCGAAGCAGCAATCGCTGGTATGAGTGTAAGCCTCGCGCCGAGTAATGGCCTTGTTTTATCTATGAGTGGTTTTACAGATAAACAAGATGTATTACTTAAACAAGCTTTAACCGGATTAAAAGCCGATGAAACAGCGCAAGCATTTAGCCAAGCAGTAGATCGCTTTAAACGTAATTTACTAAACCAACAAAAGCAGTTTCCGTATGCACAAGCATTTGGCGAGTACTCAAAACTAACTCGTACAGGTGGATTTGATACAGAGGCGCTTATTAAAGCCGCTGACTCACTGAGTGTTGCCGACTTAGCACAATTAAAAACAGCTACGTTTGCACAAAACGATTTACGCGTATTTAGTTACGGTAACTATAATCAGCAAGATATAGACGCGATTGCAGAAGAATTAAGCGCAACACTACCAAGTAACCATAAACTCAGTGAATTTGCGCGCAGCAAAGCTTGGTTACCTCAACCTGGCGAAACGCTGGTACTGCAAAAAGATATTGATGTAGCTGATGTAGCTGTAGTTGATATGACCGTTCATCCAGTTGCGGGTTACAGACAAAAAGCAGAAGCGGCTGTATTACAAAGTCACTTTAGAACGGTTGCGTTTGATAAAATGCGTACTGAGGAGCAACTTGCGTATGCAGTAGGTGCATTAGCTCGCCCAATCGAGGGTTACTCTGCAATTGGTTTGTATATTCAAACACCGGTTAAAGGTCCTAAAGAAATACAAGCTCGTTTTGATAAGTTTAAAAAAGAATACGCAGTTGAACTTGATAACATGAGCGAAGAGACTTTTGAGCAGCTTAAAAACTCAACCCTAGTATCACTTAAAGAGCAACCTAAAAACTTAAGTGACGAAATGAGACCACTTATAAACGATTGGTACCGTGAAAACTTTACCTTTGATTCTAAGCAAAAGCTGATTGATGAAGTTGAAAAAGTAACGCTTGCAGATATAAAAGACTACTACAAGCAAACAATGCTTAATCCTAATGCCGCACGTTTAAATGTGCAATTACGCGGTACTAAGTTTATAGAAAGTGACTTTGCCGATTTACCAAATCAAACTAAAATCACAACGCTTGATGCCTATTACAATGGTATTAAACTACAAAAATAAGCTTTATTTATACAGCTAAAAATAAACCCCAATGTATTGCTACATTGGGGTTTATTATTTATCTCACTATATTTACTAATAATACCAATTCGCTTAATTAAGTGATCTATTTTGAGGATGGAAAAACGTGTTGATAGCTAGGCAAAAATTTGCTATTTAGTTGTTCTAAATGAAATTTTTTTAACGCAGGTAGCGACACGTTTAGCCCCGTAAAATGATTAAGTATTATTGCGGATTGGTATAATATTTAAGCCATTATTAAAAAGCCTATAACAGCTAATGCCGCAGCAATTAGCGTGTAAGGCAATTGTGTAACGGCATGGCTCATTAAATTACAACCAGAGCCTTGCGCTGCGAGCACCGTTGAATCTGAGTAAAAACACGCTTGGCTACCAAAAGAAGAAGCCGATAATAGCGCACCAATGACCAGCGGTATGTTTGCATCAACTGCATTTGCCAGTGGCATAACAATCGGAATTGATACAGCAAAAATACCCCAGCTAGACCCCGTTGCAAACGCTAAAATAGCCATTGAAATAAATACCACGGCTGGTAAATATGCTGCGGTCATATAAGGGCTTAAGCTGCCAATAACAAACTGAGGCAAACCAATTAAGTCGCATACATCTTTAAATATAAACGCCGCTATAACAGTACCAATAGCGGGGATCATACTTTTAAAGCCATCAAGCATGCGCTCAATCATTTCACTTACGCTCATTAATTTTTGTAGCGCATAAAATGGGAGAGTGACCGCCATTGTTGCTAATAAGCCTTTGTATACGTCTATTTCAAAGTAAACAGTAAATGCGACTAGTAAAATAATAGGTACTAAAAAGTTACGTAATTTACCTTTAGGGTCGGCATCTTCAAAGTTTTCTTCAGCTGCTTTTACTGCGTACTCATCTGCTGTTTGAATGTTGTTGTATTGAGCTGGATCGACTTGAGCTTGCTCAATTTGCGCCATTTGTTCTGCTTTTTTCATTGGACCAATCGCAGGAATAACACCCAACACAACAAGTAAAACAACAAGCA
This sequence comes from Pseudoalteromonas sp. TAE56, assembly GCF_000497955.1. Classification (NCBI taxonomy): domain Bacteria; kingdom Pseudomonadati; phylum Pseudomonadota; class Gammaproteobacteria; order Alteromonadales; family Pseudoalteromonadaceae; genus Pseudoalteromonas; species Pseudoalteromonas sp. TAE56. Next base: position 33,042 of record NZ_AUTN01000073.1, on the reverse strand, counting down.
CTGCAAACCACGCGTAAAACATGTACGGAATAGCTTGAATATAAACAGCAATCCCTTTGCCTTCTTCAGCAATACCGTTATCTACGAGTAAACCACCAAAAAATACCGCCCAGGTAGATAAAGGGACAAGCACACAAATTGGTGCAGCTGTTGAGTCAACAACGTAAGCTAGCATTTCACGGCTAACTTTAAATTTATCGGTAATGCGTTTCATTGTTTCACCCACAGTAAGGGCATTTAAGTAGTCATCAATAAAAATAACCACACCTAAGCAAAAGGTCATAAACAAAGATGAACGCTTACCTTTGGTGTACTTAAGAGCTAACTTACCAAAAGCTGATGCGCCACCTGTACGCACTAATAGCGCGATAAGAGCGCCAAAACCACCACACACAAGTATTAGCCAGCCGATGGTTTCGTCTGTCATCACTTTTAGCGATGTACTCGCAAAGTTAGTAAGTACTTGTGCAGGGTCGGCTAAGACTAAACCAACTAAAGCACCAATAAGTAAAGATAAAATAGGGCGGCGTAATACTACAGCCAATACGACCACCACTAACGGTGGTAGTAAACTCAACGCAGAAGGTTCAAGCATTTAAGTATTCACAAAATTAAAAGCATGCATAAAAATTAAATTAATTTTCAAGCTGCTTATACAAAAACAAAGAAGATGATAAGTTTGTTGTTAAATCATTTTCCAAGTCACTGCTTTTGTACGCGTGGGAGGGACACATAAACAGTTATGTTAAATAGCAGCTTAAGTGAAACGCGTTGGCTTTGGCGCCAGACGGTGCAAGGAGTGCAAACCGCTATTGTTGTGCCTGTAAAAACATCGGCGCAAAAATAATCTGCTTTTTAATTTCAGTCAACAAAAAGTTACATGCTAAACAAAGTTTTTTAGAGGAACTTATATTGAACGCAGTATTTAAAACAAATCGACTGTTGTTGCGCCATGCAAATGCAAGTGATGCAGCTGTGCTGCTAAAATTAGTTAATCAGGCTAGTTTTATAAAGCACATTGGCGATAAAGCAATTTATACTCTTGATGATGCTAAGTCATACATCAATCAGTCATTTATTGCTTCTCATAAATACCAAGGCTTTGGGCCTTACGTTATTACTTTGCATAATGCTGTAGTGGTTGGCGTTGTTGGGTTTTATAAACGAGCAGCGTTACAACAACCTGATTTAGGTTTTGCACTTGTAAGCGATTTTGAAAAAAAGGGCTATATTTTTGAGGCGGCTACCGCACTTTTGCAACATAAGCATAAATTTGGAATTACAAAGCTGTGTGCAATAGCATCACCAGATAATAGGGCATCGCAGAATGTGTTGTTAAAATTGGGCTTTAAAATAGAGGGCAAGGCGGTTATCAACAATGATAAAACCGCCGTGATTATATTTTCACTTAATGATTAAAGTCTTGCTTGTTCTATTTGTTTTGCAACATTTAGGTTTATATTTAGCCATGTTGCTTCAAGTGTCGAAACCAAACCGTCATAACCGTCATCATCAATAGGGACCAATTGCGAAAAATTATGAATACTTATAAGACGTCGGCCTGTTTCAGGGTGTGTGTAATATAAACGCCAAAGTCCTGAAATATCAGCGTTACCTTCCATATCGCCATTAAAGTGGTGAATCTCGTACTCAAGTTCATAAAATGTTTGTTGATCGAGTTCAGTAATGACCGGTAAGCCCTTTATTACCATCCAATTTGGCATAGCATTAAAAAGCGCTTGCTGGGCTGTTGCAGTGAGCATTACATCCGGCGATTCGCCCCACAAGTTGTAATTAGCAGCATGTATTTGGTTACTGTCTATTTTCATAGCAATACCTAAATTATTTAAAGCACCTCTGAGTACAACGGTTTGTATTCTTAGTTGTGCGTCTGTATCTGTTACATTTCGAGACGATGCACCAATAGGCTGCTCAAACTGATAATACTGTGTGGCAGTTTGTATTGATGAACTACAACCTGCCAATAGTAATAATGAACTTGCAGTTAAAAATAACGATTTCATTATTGCTTCCTTGGTTTTGGATCTGCTGGTAATGATTTATCAAAAATTAGCATATTAGGTTGCTCGTTTAATCCGCGAGTTAAAGGCTGTAGGCCCTCACTTAAACGTTTAAACTCTTTTAACGTTTGTTGTATTTGATGATGAAGTTCAGAACCTGCTTGGTAACTGGCCATGGTTTTATCAAATTGGCGCATAGTTACTTCAAATTGCTCCATACTTTTTGTCATCTTTTCGAAGTTACGGTTAAAGTCGCCTGGTAAGTTTTGCGTATCTTTTTGGCTTAGCAGCTCTCGCATTTCATTAGCAAGCGCTCGGTAATCGGTAAATGTGGCTTGCATTTGTTCTAAGCTATCTTCAACTTTTAAGTTATTTACTTTATTAAGTACGTCAGAGACTTGGTCTGCTAATACGGTTATGCCGCTAGAAATACTCGGAAAAACATCATATTGCACAAGTTTACCTAGGTGGGCTTCTGGTGCATCTGGGTATATATCAAAATCAACGTACACTGCACCCGTTAATAAATTGCCCGGTTTTAATGAAGCGCGCATACCACTCTCAATCCAGCCTTTTAAACTACCTTGCCAATATTCTTTAGCTGAAGCACTGTCGTGATACAAGCGTCCGTACTCTACTTTTATAAGCACCGGAACCNCAGGTTTACCGTCAATAATTACATTGGCAGGAGTTTCAACAACAGTACCTACACGCATTCCTCTATATTCTACAGGCGCACCAGTGCGTAGTCCTCGAACTGATTGTTCAAATTCAATTAGGTAGTAATCAAAGTCGTAAAAACGCTCTTCTAGCGCTTCTTTATAGCTTTGGCTTAATGAGAAGCTATGGCCATCTTGTGCTATTTCACCTGGTGCCTGCTGCTCAGGTAAGCCAACCGAAATGCCGCCCTTTAAAAGCTTACTCAAAGAGCCCGTATTAATATTGATGCCATCGGCAGATAGGTCAATTTCAATCCCTGCGTTCACCCAAAAAATAGAGTTCATGGTGATCAGGTTTTGATATGGTTCTTTAATAAATACGCCGTACTTCATTGCCTGGTTTTCCCAATCAAAAGTGGCGGTTTCTATTTGACCTATTTTGTAATTTTTGAAAAATATACCGGTACTCACATCAAGCACTTCAGCGTTGTAACTCATTAATTTGAAACGGCCACCTTTCACATCTTTACCAATGAGGGCGGGTTCGTCTTGTAATTTAAAACGCTCTTTTAGCTCTTTACTTTCACCTGGTGAAAACTCTAAATATACACCAGACAATAGCGTGCTCATTCCGCTAATACCTGTTTCATCAATGCGTGGTTTAACGACCCAAATTTTGGCATCGTCAGTCAGTAGCTCGTTATAATTTTTATCTATTTGCGCGCGGGCAATAACGCTGTCTTGGGTGTCTGATAGTCGAACATGGTCAATTTGACCTATTTTTACACTGCGCACTTTTATTTCAGTTTTACCTGCAATAATGCCTTCGGCTTGTGGCATCTCGATAAAAATTGTAGGGCCTTTATTAGCTTGGTATTGGTATAACATCCACATGCCCACTAAAAGCGCAATTGCCGGAATGATCCAGATAGCGGAAATTTTCGGTTCTTTTGTTATTTCGGCAGTTTCGGTCATGCTTTGTTCTCTGATTTTTTGTTTTTAGGGGAATCCCACAATAAGCGTGGGTCAAAGGCATGGGCAGCCATCATTTGGCATATTACCATAACTGTAAAAAATACAATGCCTAATCCTGGAGTTACTGACATTAAATTACCCAGCTGAACTAAGGCAACTAAAATAGCAACCACAAATACATCTATCATCGACCACTTTCCAATAAATTCAGTAAGTTGATAAATCCGGGTGTAACTTTTAGTATGCCTATTGGCAGGCCTTGTTACCATAAAGCATAAAAAGCTGAGTACAAAAGCTTTAGCAAGTGGCACCACAACGCTGGCTAAAAATATAATAGCGGCAATAGGGTAGGAGCCACTTTTCCAAAGTGTAATTACGCCACCAATTAAAGTCGAAGGCGATTCATCTCCCAAGCTAGTGGTATGCATAATCGGTAAAATATTAGCTGGAATATAACAAACGACAGAAGTAATTAACCAAGCTGCTGCTTTTTGTACGCTGTAAGGGTTTCGCACATGCGTTTTTGTATGGCAACGCTGACAAATATTACCGGTACATAGTTGATGGCAAACATGACAGGCTTTAATATTTTCATCTATTGCACGTTTAGCATGCTCAGCGCCTTCGAGTATTTTTACAGGCTTTATTTGAGCCCATAAGCGCGGGCGATTTAAGTGAACGAGCGCAGCTATGTATAAAATAACAAACCCCACATAAGCCCAAAAACTCGTGCCGAAGCTAATATCAGCCAGCGACATGATTTTAACCATACTAACAAGTACACCAATTAAAAATATTTCAGACATAATCCAAGGCTCTAGCGCAAGCGTGAATTTTAGTAGTCGCCTTGCAATGCCCTCTGGTAATGCTCTTAAAACCCCAAGATGCAAAGGAATTAAAATAAGAAGCAAACCCATAGGTAGGGCAATAATGCTCAAATCAATAAATAAGCCAAGTAGCTCACTATCGTAATTAAACAAAATTCGAGCCGCGTCGGGCAGTGTAATAGTTTGAGTAATACCGCTACTACTAAATGAAATAAAAGGATAAAACATACTGCTCAGCAGCATTAATAGTGCGCTAAAGCTTAGTGCAACTATACGGCTGTCGTGATTAAGATCCGCTTCGCAAAGTTTATGGTGACAATGTGGGCATATCGCCATTTGTTTTGCGATTATGCGAGGTATATCTATGATCAGATCGCAGCAGGGGCATACAGTTTGCAATTTAATACCAAGCAAGAAGAATATTTCTTCAATTTTGCTATATTTAATACATTAATACAACGCGTTCTGCTAATAAGCATTTAATAGCCAAACATATTAATTTTGTTTGGCTTTAGTACTTTTAGTCAAATAAAGCCACGGTTTGGCGTGTAAGCGCAATGAGTTCACCCGACTGCGACCATATACAGCCATCTTCTAAACCGTAGCCATCTTTAGAATGATGAGTAATTGCTTCAAAGCCAAGCCATTCTCCAGGTGTTAAGTTTGGCTCTTGCACAAATTCTAAATACCACGACATGCTACTTGCAGGAGCGGGTTGTTTAAACATTTGTAAAAGTGTTGGCGGCCAAGCATCTGTTAATGCAATAACATGAGCCTCAGTTATGTGTTCTGGGATTTGCTTAAAGCGCATCCAGCCACCCAGGTGAGACGTTTCTGCACTACTAAATGGCATCGCGCCTTGCTGCGGGCATAAATCAACATGTTGGAAAAATTCAGGCATCTGACCTTTTATAAAAGGTAGTGTATGGCGCTCGTCTACCGGCTTTAAACCCAAAGATTTTGAAACAGGCACATTAATACCCGATTCTCTACTTTTAGCAAAACACGCTTGTACAATTACGCACACTTGTTCATTTTGAATTGCTTTGGCGAGTACCTGTGTACTGCTTTTACCTTGGCGCAATATTTCAACGGACAAAGAAAAAGGAGTATCGGCAAGTAATGGTCCTACAAAATTAGTACTAAGCGAAAGTAAGCGACGATCATTCGTTACCTTACCTCTGATTGCTTGATACAGCAGTGCGGCTGAAAGCCCACCAAAAGCAGTTCTGCCTTGGCACCAGTTTTCTGGAAATTGCATTGTATTATTTAATTGTTCTGTATTTTCGGTTTGACCAATTTTTTCCGCTTGTTGAAGTAGTTGCTCAAAATGCATGAAGATGTCCTTTTATAGTGCGATTTAATAAATTTATAACACAACGTCACTAGTCAGACCAGTAATTAAAAGCGTCCCTGGCGGTGTAAAAATCACCATTCCTTACAATTATTAGGGTTATTTTGTAAATAAATCACAAAAAATGAATTTTTTTTCATTTTTACAGTTGAAATAAGTTTGGAGCAACCCTATTTACTAGTCATCGAACGTTTAACGAATATTGAAGTTGGAGAGATTTCATGGGTAAAATTATTGGAATAGATTTAGGTACTACAAACTCTTGTGTTGCAGTACTTGATGGTGGCAAAGCACGTGTTATTGAAAACGCGGAAGGCGATCGCACAACCCCGTCTATTATTGCTTATACGCAAGACGGAGAAACTTTAGTAGGTCAATCTGCTAAACGTCAAGCGGTTACTAACCCGACAAATACATTATTTGCAATTAAGCGTTTAATTGGTCGTCGTTTTGAAGACGAAGAAGTTCAACGTGATATCGGCATCATGCCGTTCAAAATTATTAAAGCTGATAACGGCGATGCATGGGTAGAAGCGGGTGGCGAAAAACGCGCTGCACCACAAATTTCTGCTGAAGTACTGAAAAAAATGAAGAAAACAGCTGAAGACTTCTTAGGTGAAGAAGTAACTGAAGCCGTAATCACAGTACCTGCATACTTTAACGATTCACAACGCCAAGCTACTAAAGATGCTGGTCGTATTGCGGGTCTTGAAGTTAAACGTATTATCAATGAGCCAACTGCTGCGGCACTTGCTTACGGTATGGATAAAAACCGTGGCGAAAACGTAGTTGCAGTATATGACTTAGGTGGCGGTACTTTCGATTTATCAATCATTGAAATTGATGAAGTTGAAGGCGAGCACACTTTTGAAGTGCTAGCTACTAACGGCGACACTCACTTAGGTGGTGAAGATTTCGATAACCGCGTAATCAACTACCTAGTAGCTGAATTCAAGAAAGATCAAGGTTTAGACTTAAAAACTGATCCTCTTGCAATGCAACGTGTTAAAGAAGCTGCAGAAAAAGCAAAAATCGAACTTTCATCTGCACAGTCTACAGAAGTAAATCTTCCGTATGTAACTGCTGATGCATCTGGTCCTAAGCACATGAACGTGAAACTAACACGTGCTAAGCTTGAGTCACTAGTTGAAGATTTAGTAATGAAGTCTCTAGAGCCATTAAAACGTGCACTTGCTGATGCTGATTTATCAGTAAGCGACATCAACGACATTATTCTTGTTGGTGGCCAAACACGTATGCCTTTAGTACAAAAAACTGTTGCTGATTTCTTTGGCAAAGAGCCACGTAAAGACGTTAACCCTGATGAAGCAGTTGCAGTAGGCGCAGCGATTCAAGGTGGTGTACTTGCTGGTGACGTTAAAGATGTACTATTACTAGATGTTTCTCCATTATCTCTAGGTATTGAGACAATGGGTTCAGTAATGACTGCATTAATTGAGAAAAACACGACGATTCCTACTAAGAAATCGCAAACATTCTCAACAGCTGAAGATAACCAATCTGCTGTAACAATTCACGTGTTACAAGGTGAGCGTAAACGTTCAAGCGACAATAAATCACTAGGCCAATTTAACCTAGAAGGTATTCGTCCAGCGCAACGCGGTACACCGCAAATCGAAGTAACATTCGATGTTGACGCCGATGGTATCTTACATGTATCTGCGAAAGATAAAGATACAGGTAAAGAGCAAAAAATTACAATTCAAGCATCTTCAGGCTTAAGCGATGAAGAAGTTGAAAAAATGGTTCGTGACGCAGAAGCACATGCTGAAGACGATAAAAAGTTTGAAGAACTTGTAGCTGCTCGTAACCAAGCTGATGCTCTAGTTCACGGTACTCGCAAGCAAATTGAAGAAGCTGGCGATGCATTACCAAGCGAAGACAAAGAAGCGATTGAAGCTGCTGTTGTAGATTTAGAAGCTGCAATTAAGAGCGACAATAAAGAAGAGATTGAAGCTAAAACTCAAGCTCTTGCTGAAAAGTCTCAAAAACTAATGGAAATTGCTCAAGCGAAAGCTCAGCAAGGTTCAGCAGATGCAGGCGAGCAACAACAGTCAACTAAGCAAGACGACGACGTTGTTGATGCAGAGTTCGAAGAAGTGAAAGACGACAAGTAATTGTTGCTAACGCTTCTCGCTGACCAAAAGTACTTAACTCAGTTAGGTGTTTAGGTTAGGATGAACAATTGAGGCGCGCGAGCAATAGCTTGTCGCGCCTTTTGCATGTATTTAAGGTTTAAAAATTCAATGATAAATCGATGCGATTTATCGGTTTATCCAGCAGCTCACGCTGCAAACAGAAAAGAGTAGTGTGATAGATATGTCAAAACGCGATTATTACGAAGTCCTCGGCGTAAGCAAAGATGCGAGTGAGCGAGACATAAAAAAAGCGTATAAACGCTTAGCGATGAAATATCATCCAGACCGTACCGCAGGTGATAAAGAGCTTGAAACTAAGTTTAAAGAAGTTAAAGAAGCTTACGAAATTTTAACTGACGGTCAAAAACGTCAAATGTATGACCAACATGGTCACGCAGCGTTTGAACAAGGCGGCGGTGGCGGTCACGGTGGTTTTGGTGGCGGACATGGCGACTTTGGTGATGTATTTGGCGACGTATTTGGCGATATTTTTGGTGGCGGCGGTGGTCGACGTCAATCTCGTCAACAACGTGGATCTGATTTGCGTTACAACATGGACTTAAGCTTAGAAGAAGCTGTTCGTGGTAAAGAAGTTGAAATTAAAGTACCTACATGGGTTGGCTGTGAGCCGTGTGATGGCAGTGGTGCTAAAGCGGGTTCTAAACCTAAAACATGTACTACTTGTCATGGTGCTGGCCAAGTACAAATGCGCCAGGGTTTCTTTGCTGTACAGCAAACGTGTCCTACATGTCAGGGACAAGGTCAGATTATTTCAGATCCTTGTAACAGTTGTCATGGACAAGGCCGCGTAGAAAAAACTAAAACGCTTTCAGTTAAAATTCCAGCTGGCGTTGATACAGGCGACCGTATCCGCTTAACGGGTGAAGGCGAAGCCGGAATGCATGGCGCGCCATCGGGCGACTTATACGTGCAAGTATCGGTTCGCGAGCATGAAATATTTGTACGTGAAGCGAACAATTTATACTGTGAAGTACCAATTAGCTTTACTACAGCAGGCCTTGGTGGCGAAATTCAGGTGCCAACACTTGATGGTCGAGCAAAGCTTAAAATACCTTCTGAAACTCAAACGGGCAAAATGTTCCGTATGCGTGGCAAAGGTGTTAAGTCTGTTCGCAGTGGTGCACAAGGCGATCTAATTTGTAAGGTGGTAATCGAAACGCCAGTTAATCTTAACGAGCGTCAACGAGAACTACTTCAAGAGTTAGATGAAAGCATGGGTACAGATAGCTCGAAAAACCGTCCTAAAGAGCAAGGCTTTTTTGATGGTGTTAAAAAGTTTTTTGATGATTTAACTAAATAAATTTAAATTATTATGAACAAAAAAACGACGCTTTTAGCGTCGTTTTTTTTGCTTTAAACTTAATTTTTGTTACTGTGAACAAAAAAGATGAAACAGCATGACTCCAGCAATAGATCTACTTAAAAAGCAAAAAATCCCCTTTGAAGTACTCAGTTATGAGCATGATAAGAATAATAGCCATTATGGGTCTGAGGCTGTTGAAAAACTTAACCTCAATAGTGACAAAGTCTTTAAAACCTTAGTACTTGAAACACATGAACGGCAACTGATTGTTGCCGTAACGCCTGTATCTCAACAAGTTAATTTAAAACAGTTAGCTAAATTATGTGGAGCTAAAAAAGTAATTATGGCGCCCCCACAAAAAGTACAAGTTAGTACCGGTTATATTTTAGGAGGGGTGAGTCCGCTTGGACAAAAAAAGCGTCTAGCTACGTTTATTCATAGCAGTGCTTTACTCTTTGATACTATTTTTGTAAGCGCCGGAAAACGAGGCTTAGAAATAGCACTCTCACCAACTGATTTAGCCTTATTAACCAATGCAAAATTTGGCGATTTATAAACTATATTTTAATAATTACCTTCTATACAAACAATTAATTCAAGTTAAGCAATTTGCTCAATACCTTATTTATAACTACATTGGGAGTATCTTTATACCGTTAATATTTTATCCAAACGGTATCACACATTTTGTATACGGCTGTTTGTATGAACCTTTTAGATGTTAATTATTTTGCGATACTAGTGGCTGCGCTGTCTTCTTTTATGCTTGGCGGTATATGGTACTCAAAAGCTTTCTTTAAAAATGCTTGGCTAGAAAGTAGTGGCTTAACTGATCTGGACTTACAATCGGCTAACCCTAAGTTGATATTTGGTGGCAGCTTTTTTTTAGTTTTTATAGCGGCTTTAATGCTGTCTCTTTTTTTAGGTAAGGACGCAAGCGTAGGTGAAAGTATAGGGGCAGGCTTTGTGATCGGCTTTTTTTGGATCAGTAGTTCATTAGGATTAAGTTATATATTTGAGCAACGTCCTTTAAAGCTTTTTTTAATTAACGGGGGTTATCATGTTTTACAGTTTTCGTTAATGGGGCTCATTTTAGGAATATGGCCGTAAGTTCAAATAATTAGTAAAACCAAATTTGCTCCTTATCTTCGAGTAGAGTAGTTTTATATAATCCCCTTTACATGACTTGGTAAACGTACTAATGAAAATATTAGTTGTTGATGATATGCCGCTTATGCGACATGTATTAATTAATATGCTGAGAAAACTAGAGTATAGCAATATCGTTGAGGCGACTGATGGATTGCAAGCTTTGGCTTTATTACGTCACCAGCATTTCGATTTGGTTATTACAGATCTTCATATGCCAAAAATGGATGGCGTTGATTTACTCACTAATATTCGACAGGATAAAGCACTCACTGATATCCCCGTTTTAATGGTTACTTGTGAAGACAGTACGGATAAAGTTAAGCAAGTTATCGCAGCTAAAGTATCGGGGTTTATAATTAAACCTTTTAATATGAATGTATTATCATCTCAATTAAACCGCTTCTTTTTTAGGGATTAGGTTATATTTCTCATAATCAATAATTTATTATGAGCTAGCTTGAACGAACATACTGCACAAAAATTCTAAAACCCAGTTGTCACCTTTACCTATCGAAACTGATATCATAGTTAATAACTCTTCATATAATACAGCAGAACCTAATGGCAAAACCTAATAAAAAAGGCCCAACTAAAACGGTCGATATTTTTTGCTCAGCCTGTAAAGCTTCCTTATTTAAATATCGAAAAGGAGGGAAGGGAGCATTAGTTAAGTGTTTTAAAGAGCGTATTAGTCAAGACTTTACAAGTGAGCCATGTATTTGCCCTAACTGTAGCCGCCCATTTGCCCGAGAGGCTATTATTCGTGGTGCACCAGCCTATAAAATCATCGGCGGCAAAGTAACGTTTAAATAAAGCTTTCTCCATACGGACATATGGCCTTGTTAGAATTTACCATATTGATAGAATCGCCCGGTTTGCTGTTTCAATGAATGAAAAAATACCCTCCCCATGGATCGGGCCAGTTTATTGGGTTATTTAAAAATGGATAAAGGATAGTTTCGTGATAGCACTCTTATTTGACATCATAGGTATGACAGGTACTTTTTTAGTAGTTGGTTCGTTTTTTTTACTGCAGCTAGGTAAAACATCTCCAGCTAGCTTAACGTATAATATGATGAATTTAACAGGGGCGATTTTACTATTAATTAGTCTTTGTTATAATTTTAATTTAGCGAGCTTTGTAATCGAAATATTTTGGATTGCGGCGTCGTTAATTGGCTTATATAAATATGTTAAAAATAGATCAGCATTAGCTACAAATTAATTGTTTTTTAATTTAATGCTAAACAGATCGCTGTAAACATAGTTGTTTACGGCGATTTTTGTTTTTAAGCACTTTAAAACTGTTGTTAACAAAAAGTTTATATCTCTGCTAGAGATTAGCCGTTACACTAGCGCCCTAAAATTTTCTTGGCTATTTTTTTGCGAGCTATCCATGTTTTCCTTTTCTAAAAAAATTATTACTATTTTTGTGTTACTCGTACTTATATTAGTTGTTACGTTTTGGCTTGGTAGAGCTCATGATGTTGAGCAAGCAACTTACCAGGCTGAACGCCAAGTTACGCAATTAAATAACTATATTGATACTGAACTTGCTCGTTTTTCTGCTATTCCACAGTTACTTACCTATAACTCGTTAATGATAGACTTTGTTGATGCGCAGCCACAGCACTATAACGCTATTAATAACTACCTTGCTGATATTCAACAAGCCAGCGGTGCATCAGATATTTTTGTACTAAATACTCAAGGCGAAGTTATTGCCAGTAGTAATTGGCAAGCAGATTACACTTTTTTAGGTAGTAACTTTGCATTTAGACCTTATTTCAAACGTGCGTTTGCAGGCGAAAAAGTAGCGTATTTTGCACTAGGTATGCGCTCTAAAGAGCGTGGTATCTACTTTTCACAGGCTGTATATCGCGATAATAAAGCCATTGGTGTTGTTGTGCTAAAAGTCAATGTAAGCAAATTTGAGGACGACAGAGAGCTTTTAAATACGTCAAAGGGCAGCCACTTTTTCTTACAGCTTGCAGATGACGTAATTGCAATGTCAGATATGCAAACGTGGCGATTAAACAGCTTCACTGATCTTGATATAACTATGCGCAGAGATATTAAATCTCGTCGGGCTTATTTAGATCATCAACCTTTGTATATAAAGCAGTTTCAATTTTCTAATGAAGGTATTAAACATTTTAAAATAGATAAAAAACTTTACGTAATATCGCAAAGACCTTTACGATATTTTAATGCCACAATGAACGTACTCGTTGATATAACAAAAGTTAATTCTGCCCAACTGCCTCGCTTATTTTGGGTATTTATTATCTGTAGCTTGATAATTATTATTAGTTATATTTTATTAACTCGGTTTGCGGGCTATAAAAAGCTGGTGTACTCCAGACATAGCCTTGAACTTGAAGTACTTGAGCGCACTCAAGCTTTGGAAAAAGTACAAACAGCCTTAGTGCAATCTGCAAAGCTTGCGACAATAGGACAGTTAAGTGCAGGAATTAACCACGAAATAAACCAGCCGCTCAGTGCTATTAATACTTATTTAGCTTCGGCAAAGCGTTTATTAGCGAAAGGAAATACTTCAGCATTAGCTGAAAGCTTAGTGGTGATTGAGGGGTTAGTTGATCGAGTGCATCAAATTGTAGGTCAACTAAAGCATTTCAGTAAACCTTCAAAAATGCAGCTCAGACCTTACCCGCTTGCAGGGCTTGTTAATAACGCCTTAATGATTTCTAGCGCGCAACTAAAGCAAGATAACGTACAAGTAGAGCCACCTCAATTTGATGAAACAGTCGTTGTATGGGTCGATTCGCTCAAGTTTGAACAAGTACTTGTTAATTTAATTACGAATGCTAGCCAAGCTATGAACGGCGCAATTATTCGTAACTTAAGTTTTCAGTTGGAGTGTTTTGAAGAGCGTGTAAAACTGTCGATTTTAGATACAGGCTCTGGTATTGAGCAACATGCATTTAGTCATTTATTTGAACCTTTTTACAGCACTAAATCAAGTAATGGTCTAGGCCTTGGTTTATCCATATCAAAACAAATAATTGATTCGTTTAATGGATGTTTGAGCGCACACAACCGACTAGAGGGAGGGGCTGAATTTATAATTAGCCTTTCTAACAGGCAGGAAAATACAGATGATTGACAGCCTACCTTGTAATCACATAATAGTCATTGATGATGAAGCAATGATCAGAGACTCTTTAAAGCAACTGCTCACTCTCGAAGGGTACACCGTTGAGTGCTTTAATGACGCAAGTACCGCTCTTAGCAAACTCAATAGGCGCTTTGCTGGAGTTGTGCTGAGCGATATAAATATGCCGAACATGGATGGCTTAACGCTTTTAGATCAAATAACGGCTTTTGATAGTGAGCTCCCTGTAATATTTTTAACTGGTTACGCTGATGTATCGATTGCAGTTAAAGCGATGCAACTAGGTGCGTATGATTTATTTGAAAAACCAGTTAACGAACACCTTCTTGATTGCATAGCACGAGCGTGCGACAAACGAAGTCTTGTTATGGAGAACCGCGCATTAAAAGTGGCTGTACAGAAAACCTCAGCCCCAGGTGTACGCATACTAGGTGACACACCTAAAATGCAATACATGATGCACTTGTTAAATACAATTATAGATACCCCAACCGATGTGATGATTGAAGGTGAAACTGGCACTGGTAAAGAGCTGGTAGCGCGTTATCTACACGATCAAAGTAATCGATCTAGCTGTAATTTTGTTGCTATTAACTGTGGCGCAGTACCAGAACAATTAATAGAAAGCGAATTGTTTGGTGCAGCAAGTGGGGCATACACCGGTGCTACGCAAAGTCGAAAGGGTAAGTTTGAATTTGCTCAGGGCGGTACGGTATTTTTAGATGAAATAGAAAGTACCCCAATGTCGCTGCAGGTTAAGTTACTACGCGTATTAGAAGAGCGAAAAGTAACACCTGTAGGCGATAACAAAGCAATTGATTTAGACATCAGAATTGTTGCAGCGACTAAAGTAGACTTACTTTCTTTAGTTGAAAAAGGTGAATTTAGAGCAGATTTATACTACAGACTCAGCTTAGTTAAAGTAAATATACCGCCTCTACGAGAGCGAAAAGCAGATATACTTTTATTGTTTAAACATTTTAGCTCAATTGCAGCTACTCGCTATCACAAAGCACCAGCGCCCTTAAACAGTGAATTACAACAGCGTTTATTAGCTTACGACTGGCCTGGGAATGTGAGAGAACTTAGAAACCAAGCTGAGCGTGCTGTGCTATTAGGCGTTGAACTGGCGTTTTCGGTCACAAAAACACAAGGTCAGGGTGAGCTTTCGCCCGATTTAAGTTTGTCAGAGAAAGTATCATTTTACGAACAATCACTAATTGAACATGCACTTGAGGTAAACCATGGAAGTATTAAAAATACCATGGAAGCATTACAAATTGCCCGAAAAACGCTTTACGATAAAATGAGTAAATATGGGCTCAACCGCGATATGTTCATCGATTAAAATGTGTGGATAAAGTGACATAGCCTAGTTTTTAATGTGCGGTAATCCGCACAATCTTGTATAGATAAAAACCACAGCTAGTGTCAAGGTTATGAAATATATACCATTTACATCATTGGCAATGTGTTTGCTTAGTTAGAGTCGACAATAAGTAGATTCTAATAATTAGGACACACAATGATAAGGTTCAAACACACTACTATTTATCTAGCTTCACTGAGTTGCTTAGCTACATTTTCGCATACTGTTTTAGCGGTTGATTATACCGTTTATGGTAAAGCTGAAGTACAAATTGCAAATACTGATACAGGCACTATGCGATACGCAGATGAGGGTACGCAAATAGACGCGCCCTTCTCACGTATTGGTATTAAAGGCGACCACAAACTTAACGAATACCTAAGCGTTGTTTTTAAATACGAAGTACAAGTTAAAGGGTTTGAGGAAGACGACACCGATGAGCCTTTTACTGCACGTAATACTTACTTGGGCTTAAAAGGTGCGTTTGGTGAAGTTGTAGTAGGAAGAAACGATACACGCTTTAAATACTCTGAAGGAAAAGTTGATAACTTTAATGAAACTCAAGCCGACATGGCACAAGTTATTGCAGGGCAAGATCGCCTCGGAGACACCATAACCTACACTTCAAGCTATTGGCATAATACACAGTTTTCGTTTACTTACGCGCCTAAAGACGATAATAAAGATAATGAAGCCGGTTTTGCTGCTACGATTATTTATGGCGATCGTAATTTAAATAACACCCCGTATTATGTGTCACTAAGTCATGTTGATTCACTTAATAATATTACAGCAAGTAGACTTGCAGGCGTTTATAAGTTTAAGCAATTACAGTTAGGTGGCTTATACCAGCATTCTGAATCAGTGGATGGCACTAAATCTGGTAATGGTTATGTATTGAGTGCAAGTTACACGCTTGACAAGTGGGTACCAAAGATTCAATTTGCTAAAGATGACTCTACACTTCGTCAAGTTTCTGAGGCAACGCAATGGAGCACAGGCCTTGACTATGTATTTGATAAGCAGACAACAGCTTACCTTTTATACACCGATCTTAATCTAGAAGAACAAGGCGACAACAGTGTTGCGCTTGGTCTTAAATATAAGTTTTAGAGGCTTATCATGACAGACAACATACTGACGCAAGAACCCGATAAGAAAAAACATTTTCAATGGCTTTTTTTAATACTAGGGCCTTTAGTAATGCTATTAACCTGTTTATTCGATCCGCCAACAGGTATGTCGGTTGCGGCATTTAAAACTGCAGGCTTAGCATTTTGGATGGCATCGTGGTGGGTGAGCGAAGTTGTACCAATTCCGGCAACTGCATTGCTACCACTGGTAATATCACCACTAGCTGATATAGCAGCAATAAAAAGTGTGGCTGCACCGTATGCACACCCGCTAATCTTTTTATTTTTAGGTGGGTTTTTAATTTCCATTGCTATGGAGCGCTGGGGTTTACATAAACGTATTGCGCTTAGCACTATGCTATACGCAGGTAAAAAACCAAGCTTACAAATTTTAGCTATGATGTTGGTTACCGCATTTTTGTCGATGTGGATGTCTAATACGGCTACANACAGCCGTAATGATGCTGCCTATTGCACTTTCGATTACCAGTTTAGTTAAACAATCAGACCCTGAAAATGAAGGTTTTGGTAAGGCTTTACTGTTATCAATCGCTTATGGTGCAAGTATTGGTGGTATTGCTACTTTAATCGGCACTCCACCTAACGCTTTAATGGCTGCTTACTTATCAGACAGTTATCAAATAGAAATTGGCTTTGCGCAATGGATGATTGTAGGTGTACCTCTGTCTTTAAGCATGCTAGTTATTAGCTGGGTTTGGCTTACTAAGTTTGCGTATAAAGTAGATGCTAATGTTAAAAGCGATCAGAAAATTGATACAAAAGCGGTGTTTACAACTCAGCTAAAAAATCTTGGAATAATGCAACGTGCAGAAAAAGGCGTGTTGTTTGTATTTGTACTTGCTGCACTTTGTTGGATATTTAGACCTTTATTAGGCGATATTACAGGTCTTAATATTTCAGATACTACAATTGCAATTGCTGCGGCATTGCTGTTGTTTGTAATGCCAGCGAATAAAGGCAAAAATGAGCGTATTCTTGATTGGCATCACGCATCAGAGGTACCGTGGGGCGTACTACTTTTGTTTGGAGGCGGATTAACATTAGCGTCCCAAATAAAATCATCAGGCCTTGCTGATTTTATTGCCCAAATGATAGAGGGTGTAAGTACTATTCCACTTGTTATGAGCGTACTTGTTGTTGTGGCATTAATTACGTTTTTAACGGAGATCACGAGTAATACAGCAACTGCAGCTGGCTTTCTTCCTTTATTAGGACCCGTTGCAGAATCTATAACAGGTTCGCCACTTGTATGGGTTATTCCTGCCGCTATTGCATGTAGCTGCGCGTTTATGATGCCAGTAGCAACACCACCAAACGCCATTGTATTTGGCTCAGGGCAAATTCAAATGCGCGACATGATAAGAGCAGGCTTTATACTAAATATTGTTGCTATTGTATTAATTACGTTAGTGACAATGACTATAGCAGCTCAAGTATTTGGCTTTTAAAGCTGTACTAAATCAACCTATACCAGAGTAGCTTTGTTTATATTTACAGTTTTAAACAAAGCTACTCTTTATACTTATTTATATTGCTTAAGAAGCTCTTTTTTAGATAATTAGTGTTATTGCTCGAAAAACAGAACAAGGTTATAGTCTGCGGTAACTTTAAAAATTGAGTAATCTATTTTGAGCACTGAGACATCACAGGCAATGCCTTTAATTCCCCAATTTGATGAATTGCAAAAAAGCTTTCTCGAAACGCCTTACTTGCCAATTGATAAACGTCTCGTTTTATTAAAAAAACTTCGTGTACGTATTGTTGAACTTGAGCAAGAGCTAGTGGATGCTGTTTCAAAAGACTTTGGTTATAGAACTGCTTTCGATACTTTACTTGGCGATATATTACCTACGGTGCAAACGCTCGCACACATTATTAAAAAGCTCCCAAAATGGGCAAAGCCAAGTAATCGCTCTGTTGGTTTAAGCTTGTGGCCTTCAAAAGTAAGTGTTAATTACCAGCCCAAAGGTGTGGTTGGCATTATTGCACCGTGGAATTATCCGATTCAGTTAGCGTTAGTACCTGTGTTTACTGCTATAGCTGCCGGTAATAGAGTCATGCTCAAATTAAGCGAGTTTACACCTCACACAAACGTCGTTATCGAAAAAATATTTAAAGACGATATGCAAGCGCATTGTAAAATAATACAAGGCGGCAGCGATGTAGCCGCGCAATTTTCATCGCTTCCATTTGCTCATTTATTATTTACGGGCTCAACGGCAGTAGGTAAATTAGTAATGGCTTCGGCGAGTCGTAATTTAACACCGGTAACGCTCGAACTCGGTGGTAAATCGCCAGTTATTATTACGCAAAATGCCGATATTAAAAAAGCGGCGCAAGCCATACTGTTTGGAAAAATGGCTAATGCAGGGCAAATATGCGTTGCTCCCGACTATGTATTTGTACCCAAAGCGCTTGAGCATCAGCTGGTTCAGCAATTGTGTGAGCTGTATAAAAAGCATTTTAAAGACGGTGTTGAAGGTAAAAACTTAACTTCTATTATTAGCGATGCACACTATAAACGTTTAGCAACCTATTTAGAGCAAGCACAAGAGCTTGGCGCAAACATTATTAAGCCACTTGAGCAAAACCAGCAAGATGAGCAAAAACATCGTATGGGGTTGCATTTAGTGACTCAAGTGACTGACGAGATGAGCCTAATGCAAGATGAGTTATTTGGTCCAATATTACCAATAATGAGTTACGAAAAGCTCGACAGCGCAATTGATTATATTAAAGCGCATCACCACCCATTAGCGCTTTATATTTTAGGGCAAGATAAGCGCGCTCAAGAATACATTATGAAGCAAACAATCAGTGGCACTGTGGCAATAAACGATACGTTAGTGCAAGTAACTGCTGACGATGCCCCTTTTGGTGGTGTAGGGCATTCAGGAATGGGGCACTATCATGGTATTGAAGGTTTTTTAACGTTCAGCCACGCTAAAAACACCTTAGTATCAGGCTCATTTAATCCTCGTATTAATCTGTTACTTAAACAAAGTAAACTTATTATTAAGCTATTAAAATGGCTTTATATAAAATGATAGGGTGTTGATTTTGTAAAGTTGAATAGATTTTATTTTGCTAATCAAGATATATTAAAAAGGCTGAATTACGTTATGTAATTCAGCCTTTTTAGATAGAGTTAAAACCTAATCATCAAACTCTAAAGATTTAAAATAAGCGACCTTCACCAGCATAAGTACCCACTTGTATTTTTGCATAAATGGCATCGGCTTTTTCTTTAGCTTCTTCAATTTCTTTAGGTAGCATTTTACGCTCATCAAGCTTACGGCTGTGACTTGCTTGCATGTTGCCATTGTATTCAGCGATAGTATTCCAAATGTACGACTTTTCTAAATCTTTTGGCATGCCTAGACCTTCAAAATACATTAGCGCTAAATTAAATTGAGCCAAAGAGTAATTATTAGCGGCCGCTTTTTCATACCAATTACGCGCAGCTTTATAATCTCGAGTCACACCTACGCCGTTGGAGTACATTACCCCTAAATTAAACTGAGCCGCAGGCAGGTTTTTATTGGCTGCTTGTTCAAATAAGGTAACAGCCATTTGGTGATCAAGTTTAACACCTTTGCCTTCGTCGTATAAAACCGCTAGAGCAAACATTGAATCCGGGTGGTTCTTTTTTACGCCTTGTTGATAAAGCGCAGCTGCTTTGCGGTAATCGCGCGTTACACCGTATCCACCTTCATATAATTTAGCTAGTTCGTAAATTCCTGGTGCAAAGCCTTTATCGGAAAGGTATTGAAATTCTTTTAGGGCGACTGCAAATTCACCTTCGTTTGCTGCTTTTATGCCATCTTCTAATGTTGCATGAGCAAAGGGGCTGGCAAGTAAAACGCCAGCTAGAACGAGTGATTTCAAATTAAACTGTGACATATTAATGTCTCCAATTAGTAATAGTTACAATAGGTATTAACGCCTGTTTATCTTTCTAGTTTAAATTTGTGCTGCTATTTAGGTTCGCTCTAGGGACGGTTTGCTCTTTGTTGCTCGGTTTTTAATGAGCCTACTAGGTTACAAACTTCGTGCGGCGATTAATACCAACCTGCATAAATCTTTGATCAATTTAACGAATTAAATTGCACTTGAACGTCGTTAAAAATTTTTCATTTAGAACAACTAGATACAAAAACTTTTGCCTAGTTCTAGCGTAATTTTCTTAACGTTAAATAGGCCCCATATATAAGCAGATTGGTATAAATAGCGCCTAGATAGAACAAATTTTAATACTAAAAGGTCAACAGGCCATAGTTGAATGCTAAATTATTAAATTTTTGCACTATTTGCGCATTTTAAACGTTTAATACTCAATGCATTTAAGTAGAGATTAAATCGGTTACTATAAATAGATGCAAAAAAGGGTGTCTACTGTTATGTTTTACGCCAGCTTTAGCGTAAACGCAAGGCGATACCTTATCAGATCGTGCGTATAAAATGTAAATAACAGCACGGTGGACTTTTAAGGTAAGTAAACGAGTTTAGAAGTGTAAGATACAGATTTTATAGAAAATTTAAAGAAATAAAAAAAGCCCGTTAGGGCTTTTTTGAATCATATTAACCGTCACTAATATGAGCAATGTAGCAAGTAAATGTGATATTTGATGTTATTACTTGGGTCGAGTAAGTAATAACACGAAGCGGCACGCTCTTCTTTTAATGTGTCAGCATCCTTGCTGAATATTCTTCCGTAGGCACTGAGGTCGTTACACTGTGTTTGTGCGAACGATTATCAGTTAGGTCTAAATGTAAGTCAACACTTAAATGATAATTATTATCAAATGAGTTTTGAGCTTTGCCACAATCTAAATAATAGAGAAGGTTATGCTTAATAATTTCAAAGCAAAAAAACTAAAACAGATATTCCTTGCTGTAAGTATGTTGTTTTTATGTAGTTGCTCGGCATCTTTTACTTACAATAATTTGAGTTGGCTTTCGTCATTTTGGGTAGATGATTATATTGATTTAAATAAAACACAAAATAAGCAGCTTAAAAAGATCATTAACACGACCCAAGCGTGGCATAGAAGTACGCAGCTACCAGCCTACAAACAAGACATTCAAAATATTAAGACACTTTTTAACAACACACTAAGCATTGAGAAGTTAAAAGAGCAGGTGGTTTTTGCTAAAAAGCATTGGCAAAACCTACTTGAATACGCGCACATGCCTTTAGCCGAACTGGGTGCAACTTTATCAAGTGAGCAAAGAGAAGAACTTTTAAACAATATCCAAATAAAAATTAACGACGAACGCGAAGAGTTTAACGAACAAACTCCACTTGAGCGAAAAAGTGAGCGCCTGGAAGAGCAATTTGAATATTACGAGCAGTGGATAGGCAAGCTTAATAAACAACAAAAAGCGCTGATTAAATCAACTAATGAGCAACATCAAGACTCAGGAACGCTGTGGCTAAAGTACAAGCAAAACCGTTTGAATGCAGCCAAGCAGGTATTTACAAATGCTGAAATTACAAAAAAAGAATTTATAAATCAGTTGAGTACGGTTATTAAAGAGCGCGAACTTTATATGAGCGACGCACTATTGAAAACCAATGAAGGAAACTTAAATTTATATATAAATTTACTCTACGAATTAAACTCAACTTTAAATGATAAACAACGCCAAAGCGTTAATGATCAATTTGATGAGTTAATTGAGACCTTAAACGATATAATAGAGGAGTAAATTGTGCGTGAATTATTAAGTTTTAGATTAGCTGTTTAGGCTGGTTTGTTTTTGTACGCAAAAAATGCTTTTAAAGGGCAATATATGGTTACAGATTTAAAAAGTATCTTAAACACTTGGTATCCGAATAGGGATAACCAAGAGTGGGTTTTAGCTACTTTGTACAAAATTGAAGGCTCTAGCTACAGAAAACTAGGGGCTATGATGCTTATATCTAGCCTAGGCGAGCGCTTGGGGATGCTTTCGGGTGGCTGTTTAGAAGCTGACATACAGCGCCATGCTAAACAAGTAATGAGTACTTTAACAAGTAAAACCATCAGTTATGATGCCACCGATGAAGACGATTTAACATTTCAACTTGGTATTGGTTGTGGGGGCATAGTACACATTTTACTGCAGCCCATTCACAAAGCTAATGACTATTTAATGTTAGAGCTTGTATCTAAAGCACTTAATGAGAATAAACCAGGGCGATACCTTCAACAGGTAAGCCCCATTTTGCCAGCCGGTAGTGGTGTATTTACGCAAAATGATGAGTTACATGGTTTATCAATGAACCGCAAAGCGCAGTTAGTAGAACTAAAAGGCGCTACGTGCTTACAAACATCTATTTATCCGCCGCCTCATTTACTAATAGTGGGTGGTGGGGCCGATGCGGTTCCGGTTTATACATTTGCCAAACAACTTGGTTGGAGTGTAACTGTATGGGACACGCGTGCAGCCAATGCAAAAAGGCAATATTTTAAAAATGCAGATGCTATTTTGCGCATCACACCGAGTGAGTTAAAAGAATATTGCATAACTAATAAAGTCGATGCGGCTATTTTAATGGCTCACAGCGTTGAGCTTGACGCGAGTACGTTAGCTCAATTTAAAGATGTTTCTTTTAAATATATAGGGTTATTGGGTCCTAAGCACAGGCGTGAACAAGTTTTAGAGCACGCGAAGACGCGTGTTTCACAAATAAAGTCTCCTGTTTTTGGGCCTGTCGGTTTAAATTTAGGCGGCGACTCGCCAGAGAGTATTGCACTATCGCTGATCAGCGAAATACATGCAGTGCTGTGTGACAAAAACGCCCAATCGCTAAGCCATTGGGGGCAAGAGGAGTGCTAATTGCAAAAGTTGTTTTAGCCGCAGGGCAATCATCTCGCTTTAACGGCTGTAAATTAACGGCTGATATCGGGTTTGGCAAAACAATGATTGAACATGCAGTAAATACACTTCAAGCACTTGATGACACGCCCGTGTATGTAGTTACCGGGGCATGGCATAAAGAAGTAGCACAAGTACTGACCGGTTATAAAAACATAGAGCTAATTGAGAATAAGCAATGGAGCCAAGGTTTAGGTAATTCAATCGCGATAGCGTCTCAAACTGTGTTTAAAAATAAGTCCTTCGATGGGATTTTATTTATGCTTGCGGATCAGGTTGAGCTAAAAGTAGCGCACTTAAGTGAGCTAGTTACTGGTTTTACACGTAATCCATCGCGCTGGTGCGCAAACTATGGCGAGCGTTTAGGTGTACCCGCTATATTCCCAGCGGTTGATTTATCTCAGCTTGCAAGCTTAACTTCAGATAGAGGTGCACAGCAATTATTGCGCTCTAGTCGTGAGGTTGTTAACACAATTAGTTTAAGTAGTGCGAGTTTAGATATAGATACGCAAGAGCAATTAAGTGAGTTTTTAAGTAAAACAGAATATAAAAATTTTAATGAAAAAATATAACGAGTAGGGTCAGTAGTTATATTTTTAATAGCTATAGTCACTTTTGAAGCTGTTCGTATAGTTTAAAAGTGACTATAGAAATCGTAATTAAGGGGCAAGCTATGGTGACGTTTACAATTAATGGCAAGGTGGTCGAATCACACGCAAGTGAAGATACACCATTGTTATGGGTTATTCGTGATGAAATTGGATTAAAAGGAACGAAGTTTGGTTGCGGTATTGCAATGTGTGGTGCGTGTACGGTGCATTTAGATGGGCAAGCAACTCGCTCATGTGTTTTACCAATTGGCGCAATTGCAGGAAAAAACATTACCACAATTGAAGGGCTTAATAACGAACACCCACTGCAAAAAGCATGGGTTGAAGAGCAAGTACCACAGTGCGGTTACTGTCAATCTGGGCAAATAATGCAAGCGGCCACATTACTGGCAGCTAACCCAAGTCCTTCAGATGAAGAAATAGTAAGCCATATGAATGGTAATTACTGTCGCTGTATGGCTTATAAACGTATTAAAACTGCTATTCAACGCGCTGCAGATGAGTCACAAAGTGTAGTAAATATATTTGATCCAAATGCACAAGACGCTTAACTGGAGCCGATAATGAAAAAATTATTTCAAAAAAATAGCGAAACCGTTAATTTAAATCGTCGCTCGTTTATGATTGGCACTGCTAGCGCAGGTTTAGTCATGGCGTTTGCCCCTGCGTTATTTTCGGGGTCGGTAAGTGCAAAAGAGTCAATTGCGCAACAGGCTTTTTCACCAACAATTTGGTGGACTATGAGCACCGACGGCGCCGTAGAAGTAAGTATTGCTAAAGCTGAAATGGGCCAACATATTGGTACTGCTCTTGCGCGTATTGTGGCTGATGAGCTTGAATGTGATTGGGATAAAGTATCAATTACCTACGTAGATACCCATGAAAAATGGGGCTTTATGGTAACGGGTGGTTCGTGGTCTGTATTTCAAAGCTTTAAGCCATTATCTCAAGCCGGTGCTGCAGGTCGAATTGCATTAATAGACGCAGGCGCGAAAATGCTCGGTGTGCCTGCAGATAAATGTCGTGCTGAAAAGGGCTATATTATTTCAGGCGAAAAATCGGTTAGTTACGCAGACATAGTCAAAAAAGGCGAGTTTAATCGTACATTCACCAGTGATGAAGTTGCAAACCTTCCACTAAAACCTGCTAATAAGCGTCATTTAACAGGGCTTAAACAAGACTTTAAAGCGCTTGATATACCAGCCAAAACAAATGGCACTGCGGTATATGGTATAGATGTAGAAGTTGAAGGCATGCTGTACGCGCGACCAGTTATTCCACCAACACGCTATGGCAGTACAGTAACAAACGTTGACGATAGTGCAGCAAAAGCTATTAAAGGTTACAAAGGCTATGAAATTTTAAATGACCCTAGTAACACAGTGCAAGGCTGGGTTGTTGTATTAGCTGACAGTTACCCAAGCGCCATTAAAGCAGTAGATGCTTTAAAGGTGAGTTATAAAAAGGGTGAGTCAGCAAATATATCTGAAGATGATATTCAAAAAGAAGGTAAGCGATTATGCGAGCAACGCGACTCGGGTACTTTATTTGTTGATCAAGGCGATATAAAGAAAACTCAAGCAGACGCCAGTGAGTCGTTAGAATCAATGTATACCACAGCGACAGCAAGTCATTATCAGCTAGAGCCATTAAATGCGGTTGCAGAATTTAAAGACGGAAATTGGATTACTCATACTGGTAACCAATGGCAGTCACTTACGTTACCTGCGCTTGCTAAAGCACTTGAAATAGAACAAAACAAAGTAATTATTCGTCCTTATTATTTAGGTGGTGGTTTTGGTCGTCGATTATTTGGTGATTGGACTGTACCTGCAGCTCTAACTGCAAAAGCAGTAGGTAAACCAGTAAAACTGGTATTTACACGAGCAGACGATAGTTTATTCGATCAGTCTCGTTCTGCATCTGCTGCAAAAATGACGGCGTCGTTTGATAAAAACGGTACTTTTACTGGTTTAGAGCATGCATTTGCTGCAGGTTGGCCTACTAAAGCAATGGCACCAGGGTTTTTATCACCGGGTGTGGATGGTAAAGGTAAATTTGATGCATTTTCGGCATCGGGCGCTGATCATTGGTACAGCATGAGCAGTCATCGTGCACGTGCTATTAATAACGAAGTTGCACAAAGCACCTTTACTCCTGGTTGGTTACGTTCAGTAGGGCCTGGCTGGATTGCATGGAGCCTTGAGTCGTTTATTGATGAAATTGCCCATAAGCAAGGCAAAGATCCAGTTCAATTTAGAATTGAAATGTTAGACGGTAAAGGCAAGCAAGCGGGTAAAGCACCTGAGAGCGTTGGTGGAGCACTGCGCTTACGTAATGTGCTTAAAACGGTGTCTGATAAAGTAGCTTCTGTTAAATTAGCTAAAGATGAGGGCATTGGTTTTTCTGTAAGCTCAGGGCAAGAACGTACCATGCCAGCATGGCTTGCAACCGCAGCGCATGTTCACGTTAACCGTGATAGTGGTAAAATAACGCTTAAAAAGCTCTATGTTGTTGTAGATGCGGGCTTAATAGTTCACCCTGATGGCGCACTGGCGCAAATTGAAGGGTCGTTACTATGGGGCAGCAGCCTTGCATTGCATGAATCAAATACGTATAAAGATGGACAGGTATCAGCGACTAACTTTAATACTTATTTACCGCTAAGAATGCAAGATGTGCCAGATATTGACATTGAATTTTTACAAAGCGATGAGTTTCCAGTTGGTTTAGGCGAACCTGGCGTTATAGGGGTCGCTCCTGCTATTGGTAATGCTGTGTTTAATGCAGTAGGCGTGCGTTTACGTGACCTACCAATGAAGCCAAGCGAACTTAAAAAAGGCTTAGAAGCGTAAAACAAAAATAACTAAAGGGGGTATGCTTTAAGCTGCCCCTTTTAGTTATTAAATATATTTATGTAATTATTATTTATGTATTAATAAGTAGCGTTGTTTATACCAATTTGCTTAATTAAATGATTAAGTATTATTGCAAATTGGTATTAGGTTGTTATTACTTGTTGATATTAGTTAAGGTTTATTTATGCTAATCGACCCAACAGGGCGAGAGTTTAGTTACTTACGTTTGTCTATTACTGATGTATGTAATTTTAAGTGTGTTTATTGTTTACCAGATGGTTATCAGGGGGGGCACGACCGTGGCTTCCTTACAATTGATGAAATTAGCAACACGCTTAAAGCGTTTGCACACCATGGTATCGAAAAAGTAAGGATCACTGGCGGAGAGCCAACCCTTCGTAAAGACTTTATAGATGTTGTTCGCGCGGCAAAAGATGTCGCGGGCATAAAAAAAATTGCAATGACTACGAATGGTTTTTCCCTTCATAAGAATATTCATGACTGGGTAGATGCAGGCTTAAACGCCATTAATGTAAGTATTGATAGCTTAGATTCACGCATGTTTAACACCATTACTGGGCATGACAAATTTACCTCAGTAATGAAAGGTATTGATACTGCGCTTGAAACGGGTATTGATTCGGTAAAAATAAACAGCGTGCTGATGAAGCAATACAACGCAAAAGAGTTTGATACATTTTTAAATTGGGTTAAACACCGTCCCGTTACCATCCGCTTTATAGAATTGATGCAAACAAACGACAACAAAGCCTTTTTTGATGCTAACCATGTTTCTGGGCAAGTTTTAAAAACTCAGTTATTACAAACGGGTTGGCAGCAAGTTGCGCGTAGTGCATCAGCAGGTCCTGCTCAAGAGTTTGCCCACCCTGATTATCAAGGCAGAATTGGTTTGATCATGCCTTACAGCAACGACTTTTGTAGTACCTGTAATCGATTAAGGGTTACAGCTAAAGGAAATCTGCACTTGTGTCTGTTTTCTGAAGAGGGTATTTCGCTAAGAGAATATATGAACGACAGTTCAAACAGTAAATTAATGGCATTGTTATCTCGTTATATTAAGACCAAAAAACCAACTCACCTTTTACACCAAGGTAATACGGGTATCACTACGAATTTATCCATGTTAGGTGGCTAGTTGTTAAAGCCACTTAGTGATACTAAATCACCAAACGTGTCTCTAAAATACGCTATATCATCCTAAAGAATCAAATAACAGGTTGTGTTTACATGCTCTATACCAACAAGGCTTGTTAAATTATATTTTCACGTTAAACTTACTTTTTATATTTTATCAAGTGATTAGAATGGATATTGCGGCACTTAACAGCACTAAATCATTAAGGAAGAGCGTTCTTAGATGGATGTGTCTTTGTTTTGGTTTTTTATCGCTAGTATTTGCGAGTGTTAATTTAACCGTAAATAACTTTCCATTACTTGGCTATATCGAAATATGTTTTTCCGTTTATTGTATATTTACTTATATTTCAGTTACACGCCGTCCACTACAGTTTTGGCAATCCTTAATAATGTGCGCACTGGTAACGTTAATCATTATTTTAGGTACATACTTAGCATCGCCACGTAATGGTGTGTTTGTATGGTCGTTTGCATTACCTATTTTGTACTACCTGTTGTTAGGTAAACAATACGGTGTAATTTTCTCTGCAAATTTATTAGTTATCCAAGTGCTTATTTTAGGGAGTAAGTCTACTCTTACCCCCTTTGAAACTTTTAACTTATCCCTTAATTTAATCTGTGCTTATTTTAGTATTTGGGCGATTTCTCATGTTTTTGAAGGAAGCCGCTCGCATTTTTCAAAGCGCCTTAAAAATTTAGCGTTACTTGATCCATTAACGGGTGCAGGTAACCGCCTTTCAATGAACCACTACTTTGAAGTAGAACTAAAAGATAAGTCGCAGTTATATTTGTTTTTACTTGATTTAGACTTTTTTAAACAGGTAAATGATGAGCATGGCCATGGTGTGGGTGACCAAGTACTTGTCGAGGTGGCCACTTTACTAAGAGTTGTCCTTGGTAGAGGGTATGTATTTAGAGTAGGCGGTGAAGAGTTTGCTTTATTTAGCTCTTTTGCAAATGAAGAGGCTGCACTTAATACCGCTGAACAAATAAGAGCACGTTTTGAAAATACCACATTTGACATTGACGGCCTTGCAATTAATGTTACAACCAGTATTGGTGTTGCAAAATTTAAAAGTACTAATTCATTGGAAAGCTTTGTAAACCAAGCAGATAAACAGTTATACAAAGCAAAACAATTTGGTCGCAATAAAGTGTATTGTAAGTTTAAAAAAGAACATGACTACGAAACGGTAGTTGCTTAAGCAGGGTTACTTAATACATTTGCTCAAAATTGGGGATCCCGTTTTCCCAAATCGGTTTATCTTTTCCTAAATGCTCGCGCACAGCATCAAAAAACAACCGGGTCCTCACTGGTAAATCTCGGTGCGGATATACGGCATACATCGCACTAAACTCCATCAGTTTTACATCGGTCAATAAAGGCACTAGCTTACCTTGTATTATTTCATCACCAATAATAAATGCAGGGGCGACAAAGTAAGTTGTGCCCGATAATGTTTTCATTAACAATGACTCGGCATCATTAGCACGAAACACACTTTTTATTTTTTGCTCGCAGCGTTCACCCTTACTATCGTAGTAATCTATGGTTTCTACTCGAATAGAATTACTGGCATAGCTTGCTGCTGGTAATTGCGCTAACTCTTCGATTGTTTTTGGCATACCGTAAGTTTCAATAAACTGTGGTGCAGCTAAAATTAATAATCGGTTACGCGCTATTTTACGTGCAATAAGTGACGAATCTTTAGGCTCACCTACACGAAAAGCCAAATCAAATCCTTCAGAGACTATATCTACTAATCTATCGTCTAAACGCAGTTCAACTTCTACTTGCGGAAAGCGTTTTTGAAAATCATTAAGTACAGGTTGTAAATAACGACGACCAATAAGTGTTGATGAAGTGATTTTTAATACGCCACGCGGTTCTAAATGGTAGTTTTCAGCCATGCGTACGGTTTCGCCAAGCAGCTCTCTAAGCTCAGCGGCTTTTTTGATCATTTCGGCACCCGCCGCTGTAAGCGAAAATGAACGCGTTGTGCGGTTAAGTAACCTAACGCCTAACTCATCCTCTAAACGGCTAATTTGTTTAGATATAACAGAGCGATCTATGTTGCGGATTTCTGCAGCTTTTGCAAAAGAGCCTTGCTCAACCACTTCAAGTAACATTAAAAGTCGACTTGTTGTATCCATTATTACACCTTAACTAATCTATTGATGCCATTTTGGCATTAATGAATTTAAAAATCTATGGTTTTTACACACGGGTTTAATCCGTATTATGCGAGGCTAATCAACAATGGAGCGTCTTCATGAACAAACATCTAATTGCTGCTGCACTTACTGCGGCATCTTTAACACTTGCGGGTTGTGCTGATGAGAGCACAGCTCAATCAGCACCTGCACAGCAACTTCAACCAATTGATGTAGCACAGGTGCTTGTTAAGCCGGTACAAAGCTGGCACACATATACAACTCGTTTAGAGTCTCCACAAGAAGTTGCTTTAATGCCGCGTGTATCGGGAATCATCGATAGCATTGAATTTAAAGAAGGCGATGTGGTTAAAGAAGGCGATGTTTTATTTCAATTAGATGCTCGTCCATTTGCTGCTGTGGTTGCTAGTTTAAAAGCGCAAATTAACAGCGCAGAAGCCGCACTTGAACAAGCTAAAAGTGAAGACAAACGTGCGGTACGCTTATTAGACCGTAAGGCAATCTCAACTGAGCAAGCACAAGCGCGTACTTCAACACTACGCCAACGCGAAGCACAGCTTTCTGCACTTCAAGCACAACTTACCTCAGCAGAGCTTGATTTAGAGTTTACGTCAGTAGTATCACCAATTGATGGCATTATTTCTCGCGCAAATATTACCAAAGGTAATAACATACTTGCGGGTCAAAGCGTATTAACGTCAATTGTTTCAAACCAAGCTATGTATGCTTATTTTGATGTTGATGAACGCACATGGAATAGCTCTTTCAATGATGTTACTGCTGCGAGCCATCAAACTGTTGTAATGCAAAAGGTCAGTCAAAGCGATTTTGCATACAAAGGCTACATTAACTTTATTGATAACCAAATTAATTCATCAACAGGTACATTACGCGTACGTGCGGTATTTAATGAAGACAGCAACCAATTACGCGCAGGCTCGTTTGCACGTATAAAGCTGGCTGCAAATTCTATTAGCGACGCGATTATTATCCCAGAACGTGCAATTGGTACCGACTTAAAAAATCGTTTTGTATTAACGGTTGGCGAAAACAACGTACTTGAATACAAGCTTATCACTACAGGTGAGCGTTACGGTGCATTACGTGCTGTTACATCAGGCCTTAATGAAGGTGATGTTATTGCCGTAAATGGTCCTGCTCGCGTAGGCCCTGGTATGCCAATCTCTCCGCAAACCGTAACAATTGATACCAGCGGTGTAGCATTTACATTGTCAAACGACAACGCACAATTTGTGGCTAAGCAATAAGGTTTATTGATGAAATTTTCGCATTTCTTTATACAGCGCCCAATATTTGCGGCCATGCTGTCATTGGTTATTTTAATTGCTGGTGGTATATCACTATTCCAATTACCAGTAAGTGAATATCCAGAAGTAGTTCCTCCAACTGTTGTTGTTACCGCTAACTACCCGGGTGCTAACCCAACCGTTATTGCGCAAACAGTGGCAACACCGCTGGAGCAAGAAATTAACGGTACTGAAAACATGTTGTATATGTTTTCGCAAGGTACAAGCGATGGCCGTATGACATTAACGGTGACCTTTGCGTTAGGTACCGATTTAGATCGTGCTCAAGTACAAGTACAAAACCGTGTAAACAGTGCACTTCCGCGTTTGCCAGAAGAAGTACAACGTTTAGGTGTTGTAGCCGAAAAATCATCGCCAGATTTAACCATGGTAGTGCATTTATATTCACCTGAAAAAACGCACGACACAGCGTACTTATCTAACTATGCCGATTTAAACATTAAAGATGAAATTGCGCGTTTACCGGGTGTAGGTGATATTCGCATGTTTGGTGCTGGCAAATACTCAATGCGAGTATGGCTAAACCCAGATGCACTTGCTGCACGCGAATTAACAGCAACAGATGTAGTAACAGCACTTCGCTCGCAAAACCAGCAAGTTGCTGCCGGTAGCTTAGGTGCACAACCAATTTCAAACGACAGTCAATTTCAAATATTGTTAAACGTTAAAGGTCGTTTAAACAGTATTGAAGAATTTGAACAAGTTATTATTAAAGTAGGCGACGAAGGTCAGTTAACGCGTTTATCTGATATAGCCCGTGTTGATTTAGGTCAAGATACTTACTCACTACGTGCAGAGCTTGATAACCAACCAGCTCTTGCAATGCCAATATTTCAGCGCCCTGGTTCAAACGCTATTGAGCTTTCCGATCAAGTACGCGAAACAATGGCGCGCTTATCAAAAGATTTCCCTACCGGTGTTGAATACGACATTGTGTACGACCCTACAGTATTTGTTCGCGGCTCAATTGACGCGGTAATTGCCACTTTGCTTGAAGCAATTGTGCTGGTAGTTATTGTTGTTATTGTATTTTTACAAACGTGGCGCGCATCTATCATTCCGCTAATTGCTGTGCCTATTTCACTCATTGGTACCTTTGCAGTAATGCAATGGTTAGGCGTGTCGATTAATACCTTGTCGTTGTTTGGCTTAGTATTGGCCATAGGTATTGTTGTAGATGATGCGATTGTAGTTGTTGAAAACGTAGAGCGAAATATCGAAAAAGGCTTATCGCCACTTGAAGCAACCCGCGTTGCAATGAGCGAAGTAACAGGGCCTATTATTGCAATTGCGCTAGTACTAAGTGCTGTATTTATTCCTACTGCGTTTATTACCGGTTTATCAGGTCAATTTTATAAGCAATTTGCCCTTACAATCACAATTTCGACGATTATCTCAGCGTTTAACTCACTCACGTTATCGCCTGCGCTTGCTGCATTGTTATTAAAATCGCACGATGCAAAACCAGATGCGTTCACGCGTTTACTCAATAAACTGTTTGGTCGTTGGTTGTTTAAACCATTTAACCGCGTATTTAATCGTGGTGCTAAAGGTTACGAAAAACTGGTACAAAAACTAATTCGTATGACTGTTATTGTAATGGTGGCTTACATTGCACTGGTTGGCGGCACAATTAAATTATTTGATTCCGTACCAGGTGGCTTTATTCCACAGCAAGATAAACAGTATTTAGTGGCTATTGCGCAGTTACCTGACGCTTCAAGCCTTGACCGTACTGAAGATGTGCTTTCTCAAATGCAGCAAATTGCACTAGAGGTACCAGGCGTTGCACATACAGTTGCTTTTCCTGGCTTATCAGTGAACGGTTTTACTAATAGTCCTAACAGCGGCATTGTATTTACACCACTTGAAAGCTTTGACAAACGTACCGATCCAAGCCAATCAGCGATGGCAATAG